>JBKHKF010000134.1:0-7121 GCA_046537745.1 Anaerolineales bacterium
GGGTTAGTGTTCTCCCGAGGGTTGCTTGCATAACCAGTTCCTCTCCAACGGCGTCCGGGATATTTCCCGCACCGCTTTTTTCTTAACAGGGCGATGCCCATCTTGCAGCAGCTCCAGCAGACCCGGCTTTGACTCACCTGAGCTGCAGTCTGCGTCAAGCTCCGACCGGATACGAGCCCGCCCGATCAATCAGCAGAGCGCGGCCTGCCTTTGATCGCAGGCCCCGCTCCAGCTGAGTAAATTCATCTCTATACCTTTACATCCTCTGCCAGGCGGAGGGTTTCGTTCAGCTTGACGATGTCATCGGGAATGTCATCAAAGACCAGATCCGCGCCGATCATCTGGCGGACATAATCTTTGACAGAATAGTCCCATTCCTTCTTGGTCACGTAGTAAACGCGGGCGCCGCCGAGTTCGTGCTGATACTCGGGCCATGGGTAGGAGTTCTGGGCCATGCCAATACCCCAGCGCATCCAGCCATAGTAGCTCTCGTAGGTAGCCCACCATTCCTCGTTGCCCAGGATCTCAAAAGCGTAGTAAGCCTTGGCGTAGTACATGATCGCGCCGATGCGCAGGCGACGTTTGTGCGCCATGGTGTGCAGCGAGATGTTGATGTCCTCGTTAAGCAGACGCCCGTTGGCGAAGCCGGCCCACTCGCCGTCGATCAGCCCCACCAGCGTGTAGGGGTCCTTCAGCCGTTTGCGGTACCAGCCAAGCAGCTCTGCCAGCACGCGGGCGCCGACGACATCATAGAAGTCGTGCTCGGTTTCCATGACCTTCTTCATGTAGTCGATCATGATGGGGGCTTCATCCATCTTGGCCTCACGGATGTACATGGTGGAACCATCCTTGAGCTCGATGGTGGCGCCAGGCCATGGTTTCAGGTCCATGATTGGTCCCTGAAGAAGCGGTTCGATCTCGGATACGTGGAAGGTGATCTCTTCCTTGGTAACCTTGGTTGGCGGATCGAGTTTCATCGTTGCTCTCCTATCGATTTCGAAACCTGTCGAAAGTCAGCCCTAGCCCAGGGCTTTCTTGCTCAGCTTGTTCAATTGGTCAACATGCGCCGGATCATAGGCATCGCCGTATTTCGTCTTCGCCATCTCCTCCTTCTTCGCCATCAGTTCTTCGTACTCATCATCCTCGACGAAAGCGACGCAGCGGCCGATACTGGCCTCGCCATCCACAAAGCGCCACGGGAAGAACCCGATTTGTACCCGGCGGTTGAGCAGCAGATCGATGTCGCCGCCAATGCACTCGGCGTGGATGATGCCCTCGGGGAACATCTCGATGTGCATGAGTTGATATTTGCTGTCATCGAAGACTTCTTCGATGGCCTTGCCGTATTGGTTCTGGAACACTTGCTGCGCCTCTTTGGTCTGGCGCGGCATCCATTGTCGGATGATGGTGTTCATCGGGTGATCTGCGCTGCCGCAGTCCACGCCGATCCAGCGAAGCTTCTTCTCCATCGCCCACTCGGCGAACTCACGATCGGGGCCCGGATGCTTAACCATATAGCGCACTTCGTCGGCCGTCGGCTGATCCCAGCCAAAATGGTGATAGCCGGTGTGAATGATGAGGATGTCGCCTTCCTTGACCTCGACACGCTCCTCAATCATAGCGCTGGTGTAAATCTCGTAATCGCCGACAGCGTCGCTCAGATCGACAATGACGCCATCGTTAACCAGAAAATCCATCTCCAGCGCAGCCATGTCCTTGCCCGGTGTATAGAAATGGATTTCGCCGTCCAGGTGGGTTCCCAGGTGATTGGAGTGATGAAGCAGCTGGCCATTGGCCCCGTTGGGCGCCAGGCGCTTGAAGTATTTCACCTGAAGCGGTTCATAGGTCGGCCAGGCGGGGGTGCCGATCCCGAGCGGAATAGTAAGGTCTATCAGTTTCATCGTTGTCTCCTAGTTTGCCTCGTTGTAGATTACATTTCCTGAATAGCTTCAAAAGCATCCGCGAACACCTTTTCCGGCGCGCGCAGAATGCCAGCGCCGACCATGCCGACGCCGGGATCTTTGTGGGCGATGCCGGTGTTGATCTTGGGCAAAATGCCGGTCTCCATGACCTTGCGCACGTCGATGCCCAGCGGCGTACCGCGGAAGTTCAGATTGGGGATGGTGAAGTTGTTGTGTTCATCGTAGTTGATCTCGTACATCTCCATAGTGGCCTCGACGGCCATCTGGGGACTCCCGCCGACGAACTGGGTGATGGCAGGAGCGGCCGCCATGGCGAAGCCACCGAAGCCGGCGGTCTCGGTGATGGTGCTGTCACCGATGTCCGGGTTGGCATCCTCTTCGCTGAAGCCGGGCAAATACAAGCCTTCCACGATGCCGGCCGGCGCCGTGAACCAGCGGTCCGGCATGCTGCTCAAGCGGATGCCGAAGTCGGTGCCGTTGCGGGCCATCACGGTCACGATGGTGCTGCCCTCGATGCCTTCGGCCGGCTCAAGCATGGCCTTCCCTGCCGGCATGCTCAAGTTCAAGAAGAAATGATCGTTGCCGTCGATGAATTCGATGACCTTGGCCAGTTTCTCCCTGTCATCCACGGTGCGAACCAGCGAGGGGCCGATCGCCCGCAGGAAGAGCGAGGTGGCAGCCTTGTTGCGGTTGTGGCATTCATCGCCCATGTGGAGCGCCTGGGAGATCAGGCTCTTGATGTCGACACCGCCTTCCATGGATTGGAGCGCGCCGTTCAGCGCGGGATAAAGGTCGGTCTCCATCCACTTCAGGCGCTCATAGACCTCTTTGCCCATTCCGCCGTAGCGCAGCACCTTACCCAGGCCCTCGTTTTGCGTGGCGTACGCTTTGTTGCCAAAGGCCGGATTCTCGATGATAAACACGGGCATGCTGGGCGAGACGATGCCAGCCATTGGCCCAACGGTGTGGTAGTGATGACACGGGTCGAATTCGATTTCGCCAGAGGCGGCGATTTCCTCCGCCTCCTCTTCGTTCTCGGCGATGCCTTCATAGATCAGCGCACCCATCACCGCGCCGCGGGTCGGACCGCACATGCGGTCCCAGGATACGGGCGGGCCTGCGTGAAGGATCATCTTGTCGTGCATGCCCGGGATCACCTCTTTGGCGATCCCCATGCCGGTCAAAACTGCCCGGCCCTCTTTAATCCGTTCGATGACCTTGTCGTTGGCTTCGTCGATGTCGATGCCGGACTTCGTCGTCCGGAGCCGGGGGATCCCCTCAGCCGGTGGGGTCCAGTCCACGTCAATCACCGATACATCCTGGTCTCGTACGGAATCGGCCATGCTGGCCAAACCGACGTTCACAACGGTCAGCGGTTTGCCAAAGACCTCGTTAATTCTCTTTTCACTCATAGGACCTCCTGCTGACGCGGCGTAAATCGAGCCGCGAAAATTACCTTATCGACTAACTCGCAACCAATTTACCCGCCAGCCTGGCGGCCGCGGCGTTGCTCTCGAGCACAATCACACCCGCCGCCTCGAGTTCCTTGATTTGGCTGGTGAGTCCTTGCGGATCCTGCTCGGTGCCGGTGACCGAGGCGACCACGATTAACTCCCGTCCGTCCTTGGCCGCAATCTCCTTGGCCTCGATGACGGCTGGTGCCAGTTCGGAGGCGGGATCGAGGTGTGCGCCGTAGCCGATGACGACGTCCAGCATCATCACGGCCATCTCGGGGTCCTCCGCTTCCTTCAGAAGGCGCCGGATGCGAAGGTCATTGTCAATCATTGGATGCGGCCGCCCGACGGTGAATTCTTCCTCGCCGAGGTCGATGACCGTGTGACCTACGCTGACGTTGGAATCCTCCAATTGGTCCTTGGGATCAAGCGGGGCGTTGGAGCGAACCGGCTCCTCGAGCATGTCCTCCAGGATGACTTCGGTCTCATAAGTGAGCGTCCCGCCGGAGAACAAGCCGCGCAGGAATTTCTGCTCGGGCTTGAGTTTTCCTTTGAGCTCGGCGGTCATCTCGTCCAGCTGGGTCTGCTCCTCGGAGAGCAGTGTTTCCAGGTCCGGGACGTCGGCGCCGGCGTATCGGGCTGCGATCAGCGCGGCCGCCTGTAGAGTGACGGCGGCCTCGGCGTTCTCGATGCCGCTGAGGTCCGGCTCGCTGCCCATGAAGCAAATGATCGTTGGTTTCTCGCTGTCGGCGACTTTCCCGAGGACTTTCTTCGTCACCGCGTCGGAGGGCGGCTTGCTGATCAGGACGATCACCTTGGTATCCGGGTCGGCCTGAAGCGCCTCCAAACTGGCCAGCATCATGGTGCCACCGACGGATTCTTTCAAATCGCGCCCGCCGACGCCGATGCCCTGGGTGATGCCGACGCCGCGCTTGGCCAGCAGCGTGCTGACCTCCTGCAGGCCGGTGCCAGCGGCGGAAACAATACCCACCGGGCCATCCGGGACGACGTTGGCAAAACCGAGGGCGACGCCGTTAAGGATGGTCGTACCGGCGCCAGGCCCCATCAGCAGCAAGCCGTTGTCGCGAGCGTATTCCTTCAGCTCGATTTCATCTTCCAATGTGACGTTGTCGCTGAACAGAAGCACATGCAGCCCCCGTCGGAGCGCGTCCCACGCTTCATCGGCGGCGTAGCGGCCGGCGACGGAGATCACGGCCACATTGGCTTCGGGCCGAGTTTTGACAGCGCCGCGCAAGGTCTTGGGCCTGAACTCGGATCCCTCCTCTGCGGTCGCTTTTTTGTCCAGCAGTTTTTCCGCTTCTGCCATGGCGGCTTCAGCGTTCTCCTCTGCCTTGACCGCGATGACCAGGTCATTGGGGGTGGCGGCCTCTGCCTCAGGGGTGAGCAGGCCGCTATCTCGCAGGATGCCCTTGTTCGCCTCTGTCGCCATCACCACCGCGGCGTCCTGGACGCCGGGTAATTTTGCCAGTTCCTGGGCGACGAGCATCAGTGAGACGGAGTCGTGGTATTCGCTTGTTCGAATGAGCGTTTCAATGGCCAAGCTAAATCCCTACCTTTCCTTAGAGAGTGCCGGCGAGCAGCGCCAGCACAACGCCTCCGGCGACGACACTGCCGAGTTGGCCGGCGGTGTTGGCGCCCATGGCGTGCATCAACAGGAAGTTCTCAAAATCGTATTCCTGTCCGAGCCGCTGGACGATGCGGGCCGACATCGGAAATGCGCTGATGCCGGCGGCGCCGATCAACGGGTTGAACTTCTTGTTGGAGAGCACATACAGCAACTTGCCAAAGAGCACGCCGCCGGCCGTATCCAGCACGAAGGCAAGCAAGCCCATGGCCAGGATCAGCAGTGTGTCCAATTGAATAAAGCTTAGGCCGGTCATGGTGCTGCCGATGACCAAGCCCAAGAAGATGGTGGTTACGTTAGCGATCTCGTTCTGGGCCGATTGGCTGAGCCGTTCAACGACGCCTGACTCGCGCATCAAATTGCCGAACATCAACGCCGCAATCAGAGGCGAGGCAATAGGGGCGATCAACGAGATCACGATGGTGACGACGATGGGGAACAGCACCCGCACCGTCTTTGTCACTTCGCGTTCTGTGTAAGGCATACGGACCTTGCGTTCGGCGTCGGTGGTCAGTGCCCGCATCACCGGAGGTTGGATGATCGGCACCAGAGACATATAGCTGTAGGCGGCCACCGCGATGGGCCCCAGCAGGTGGGGTGCAAGCTTGGTTGAGACGTAAATTGCAGTTGGCCCGTCGATGGCCCCGATGATGCCGATGGAAGCGGCCTCCGTCAGGTTGAAGTTAAGAGCCAGCGCCAACATCAGCGTGCCGAAGATGCCGAATTGTCCGGCGGCGCCGAGCAGCGCCATCTTCGGGTTTTCGAACAGCGGGCCGAAGTCGGTCATGGCGCCGACGCCGATGAAGATCAAAAGCGGGAACAGCTCGGTCTGGATGCCCACTTCATAGAGGATCCCGAGAAACCCTTCCGGCGAAGTCACGCCGGTCAGGGGCAGGTTGGTGAGTATCGCGCCGAACCCGATGGGAAGCAGCAGCACCGGCTCATAATCTTTGGCGATGGCGAGATAAATCAAAACCCCGCCGACGGCGATCATGACAAGATTCTGCCAGGTCAGCGCAAGTGGTGCTTGCAGAAGTGTGGTGAGCAGGGTCAAATCCATGGCTGCTCTTTCCTACTCGAAGGTGATGAGCACGTCGCCGTGGGCAACCGCCTGGCCTTCGCTCACCTCAACTGTAGCGATCACACCATCACGGGCGGAGCGGATGGCGCTCTTCATCTTCATGGCTTCAAGCGAACAAAGGTGATCACCGACAGACACCTGGTCGCCCGCTTTCACTTTGATGTCCAGGATATCCCCAGGCATCGGGGAGCGAACTTCGTCGCCGGCGCCCGCGGTCGGTGTAACGGGGCGTTTGGGCTTCACCGGCGAGGCCACAGGACCGCTGACGGAGGGCGCAACAGGTGCAGCCTCCGTAATGGCTGGGGTTTCGCGCTCGGCGGCTTCAATCTCGGCCTGGTATTCCTGGCCGTTGACGGTCACCGAAATGGGTGATGCCTCCAGATCGCCGAGTTCGACGACAAAAGGTTTTCCACCGATGGATAGTTTGAGTTGCTTCTTTGCCGATGGTGTCATGTTCATTTGCTCCGATCCACATTTCGCGGGCGGCTGGGCACCGCGGGGAATTGTCTGGCGTGCCACCAGGCGCCGGGGCCCTGTTCGAGAGAGGATCCAATACCGCTGACTTCATATTCCATTGCACGGAAATGCTCGACGGCGATGGCGATGGCGGCGGCGACTTCAGGATCCAGGTCGGTTGGGCTCATCGTGTCGGGCAGCGAGACCGAGGTTGTTGATTCGGCGCCGGCCATCAGGTCCTCTTCGGCCGGGAACAGCCGCTGCAAACCGATGATGATCAAGATGAGAAGGCCCAGCGAGCTGAAGGTGACCAGGATGCCGGTAATGCTGAGGGTAAGTCCTTGTAGGAGTAAATCCATTCCTCTGCTCCTTACAGCGGCATGGTGCCGTGCTTGCGCGGCCGGCGGGATTGTTGTTTGTCCCGCATGAGTTCGAGGGCCTGGATCAACTTGACCCGGGTTTCCTCGGGGATCAGGATTTCATCCACGTGGCCGCTTTCGGCGGTGCGGTAAGGGTTGCTGAATTTGTCTCGGAATTCCTGGGTCAATCGCTCTCGTTCTGCC
>JBKHKF010000135.1:0-7066 GCA_046537745.1 Anaerolineales bacterium
AATCGAACGCTTCGAATGCGGTACCTGGAGCTCACCAGCTATCTTGAGTTGGCGATGGCGCCGCACGAATCGGATCGTCAGCATCCAGCCTTCAATAAGTTGTTCATTGAGACGCACTCCAGGCGCGGCGGGGAAGTGCTGATCGCAAAGAGGCGATTGCGAAGCGAGGATGAGCAGCCCGTGGTGGGGGGGCATCGGATGACCTTTCATCAGCCAGGCGGCGCGGTCAGTTCCTATGAAACGGACCGGCGCGTCTTTATCGGCCGAGGCGGCTCTTTAGCCAAGCCGGCAGGGCTGGACCGAGAGCTCAGCGGCACGGAGGGATACGTATTGGACCCGATCTTCAGCCTCCGGGGCAGCTTGCGTCTTGCCCCAGGGCAGTCGCGGACCGTCACGATGGTCACGGCTGTGGCGGAGGCGGAGGACAAGGTCATGCAGTTGATGGAGAAGTACTCAGATCCGAGTACGATCGACCGGGCCTTTGAGCTCTCATGGGCTTCGACGCAGCTGGAGCTGCGGATGATGCGGATTCATCCCGACGAAGCGCGTCGGTTCCAGAAGCTGGCCAGCTTCATGCTGTACCCGAGCGCAATTCTGCGGCCGCCGGAGGATCGTATTCGCGAGAACAAACAGGGTCAGCGCTCCCTCTGGCCCTACGGCATCTCAGGGGATCTCCCCATCGCGCTGGTGACCATCGATGACAGTCAGGATATGGCGCTGGTGCGCCAACTGCTCCAGGCGCACAGCTACTGGCGTCAGCACGGTCTGGTGGCAGATCTCGTGATCCTCAATGAGGAATCCAGCTCCTACGAAAGACCGCTGAATGAGCGGTTGCAGCGGCTGATCGAGGCATACATCGGTGATGACAGTGACAGGGGAAATGTTTATTTGTTGAGTGCGGATCAGATGCCTCCGCAGGATCTCACACTGCTGCTGGCAGTGGCGCGGGTCTCCCTGGTCGCCGCTCGAGGACCGCTGGCCCAGCAGCTGGGCACGCCCATTGAAGCGCCAGAATGGCCCGAAGAGATGGAGTTTCGGTCGAGCGAACTGGAGCCTTCAGCGCCGCTGCCGTATTTGGAGCTGCCGTACTTCAACAGCCTCGGTGGCTTTACGCCCGATGGCAAGGAGTATGTGATCTACCTCGGACCCAACAATCAGACGCCAGCGCCGTGGGTGAACGTCATCGCCAATCCAAGCTTTGGCACACTCCTGAGCGAATCGGGGGGCGGATTCACCTGGTTCGGCAACAGCCAGCGAAATCGACTTACCGGTTGGTCCAATGACCCGGTGCTGGATCCTGTCTCGGAGGCGATTTACCTTCGGGACGAGACCAGCGGTGTGGTTTGGAGCCCAACCGCACTGCCGGCCCGGGCCTACGCCGCATACCGGACCCGCCATGGCGCCGGCTATTCAACCTTCGAGCACAACAGCAATGGACTCGAGTTGGAGCTCACTGTTTTCGTCCCGATGGATGAGGAGGACGGCGAGTCTGTTAAGATCTCCCGTCTCCGGATTCATAACGATTCGAGCTTGGAGCGCGAGATTTCGGTTACCCATTTCGCCGAACTCACGCTGGGAGAGCACCGGGAGGGCTCCGGCCAGCACGTGTTCACCCAGTGGGATGAAGATGAACAGGTGCTGCTGGCACAGAACCGATATCACCCGGAGTACGGTGAGCGGGTCACCTTCAGCGCCATCTCCCCCGCGCCGACCAGCTACAGCGGGGACCGGACTGCATTCCTTGGGCGCAATGGCCGGCGCAGTTTGCCGGCAGCGCTGCGGAGGGTTGAGCTCTCCAATCGGGCGGGTGCCGCCCTTGATCCCTGTTCGGCCCTGCAGACGCAATTGGTCATCGGCGCCGGCGAAACCAGGGAGGTGATCTGCCTGCTCGGTCAGGGGGATTCACAGGAGCAAGCCTTTCAGCTGGCGCGGAAATATCGGGAACGCCTGGCAGTGGATCATGCGCTCGAAGTGAGCAAACGCTGGTGGGATGAGACGCTGGGCAGCGTTCAGGTGCAAACCCCCGAACTGTCCGTAGATTTCCTGCTGAACCGATGGCTTCTGTACCAGAATTTGAGCTGCCGCATGTGGGCCCGATCCGGCTTTTACCAGTCCGGCGGAGCTTTCGGCTTTCGGGATCAGCTTCAGGATTCGCTGGCGCTGCTGTTCGCGCAGCCGAGTTGGACACGGGAGCAGCTGCTCCGGGCCGCCGCGCATCAGTTCAAGGAAGGCGATGTGCTCCATTGGTGGCATCCACCCCAGGGAGCCGGGATCCGCTCCCGAATTTCGGACGATTTGCTCTGGCTTCCCTTCGCCGTCGCTCAATACGTGGCGAGAACGGGTGACGCGGACGTTCTTGATGAATCGGTTCCCTATCTGCAGGCACGCACGTTGGAGCCAGAAGAACATGAGGTTTTCATGGAACCAACGAACGCGGCCGAGCCTGGCACGCTTTGGGATCATTGCCGTCGCGCGGTTGAGCGGGGTTTGACGGAGGGGCCTCACGGCCTGCCCCTGATAGGCACAGGCGATTGGAACGACGGCATGAACAAAGTTGGCGCGGAAGGTCGCGGTGAGAGTATCTGGTTGGCGTGGTTCCTGGTTTCGGTGTTGAAGGGAATGAGCGCATTGGCCAAAACTCGAGGCGAGGCGGAGTTGGCGGATGAGTACCTGGCCAAGGCGGAGGAGCTATCCGCCAGGGTGGAGCGCTACGGCTGGGATGGCGCCTGGTACTTGAGGGCTTTCTTCGACGACGGCAAACCGCTTGGTTCGAGTCGAAGCGCAGAAGCCTGGATCGATTCGCTGCCACAATCCTGGGGTGTGATCAGTGGTGGCGCGGAACCTGAACGGGCGGAAATGGCGATGAGCTCTGCTTATCGGCACCTGGTCCGACCGCAGGAGGATTTGGTGTTGCTCTTCACGCCTCCCTTCGACAAAATCGAACCTTCCCCCGGTTATATACGGGGCTACCCGCCCGGCGTTCGTGAAAACGGGGGCCAGTACACCCATGCCGCCCTGTGGCTGGCCATTGCTGCCGCCCGGCAAGGCCAGGGCGATCGGGCGGTTGAGCTGCTAAGGATGCTGAATCCCATTGAGCACGCCAAGGATGTCTATGGCGTGTGGCGCTACGTGGTGGAGCCGTATGTGGTGGCGGCGGATGTGTATCGGCTGGCCGGGAAAGTCGGCCACGGCGGCTGGACCTGGTACACAGGATCCGCCGGGTGGATGTATCGGGCCTGGCTCGAAGAAGTGCTGGGTCTGAAGCTGCGGGGTGATCACATGGTCGTCGACCCGGTGATCCCATCCTGGTGGGATGGCTTCAAAGTGCGCTACCGCCACGGCGACGCGATCTACTGGATCGAAGTGACCAATCCGGAGGGCGTAAATTGCGGGGTGGAATCGGTGCAAATGGATGGTCATTCGCTGGTCGATGGGCGAATACCGCTGGAGGAGGGCGCGATCAAGCACCGGGTGCAGGTGAGGATGGGGGAGAGTCCAGAGTTTCGTGTCTAGAGTAACGAGCATGAACCTGTGCGCCGGGGATTCTTTTGTCAGCCAGGGAATGGGATTTACCGAGCGCGTATCGGACAGCGGCAAAGCTTCATTTATCGCCCCAGGATTTGAGCGAATGTAGCGGCACGATATTATGCCGCTACGAAATGTGGAGCGGCTCAATTGCAGGGACCGTCTAAGAATTCAGCTTTGATTTCGAAAGCTCTCTGCGCCAAGATCCGATCACGACACAAAAAGCCTCGACAGCATGATCGACTGAACTTTGAGCCCCTAACTCTTTACTCTCGACTGTCGACTCAGCCCGGCCGGGCGAAGACGACCACATAGTAGCCGCCGTAATCGGAATCCTCCGAATAAATGTATCCGACGCCGAACTCTGTGTAGGCGGATCCCAGGATGTTGTCTCGGTGCGGGTCGCTGTCCATCCACCAGTTGAAGGCTGCCTCCGGACCGCTGTTTGTCACCATGTAGTTTTCCCCGATCCATGACCACTCATAGCCCTGAGCTTCCACTCGATCGGCCACGCTGGAGCCGTCGGAGCCGGTGTGTCCGGTGAAACCGTTGCAGGCCATGTCGGTGGCGTGGATCCGGGCAGCCGAGCGCAGTTGACTCTGGGGCGCCAGCGGCGCCAGTCCCTCGTTTGACCGAGCCTCATTGATCAAGTCCTCGATGGTGGCTTCATAGCTGGTGTTCAGGCTGGTCTCACAGCTCGAGGACGTGTTGGTCGGGGTTGGCGCCGGTGTGTCGGAGGGCGTGGCCGTCGGCGCGTTGGTGTCCTCGGTCGGCGGCACCGGCGTGCTGCTGGGCGTTAACGATGGTGCTTGGGTGTAGGTGGCTGATGGTCGTGGTGTGTTGGATGGGGTCCAGGTCGGGTAGGGCGTTGCTGAAGCCGTCATCGTCGCTGTCAAACTTGCTGTACTGGTGGCGCTGGCGGTCGGCGTCAGCGTCTCGGTGGCAGTTTGCGTCTCTGTTGGCGTGTCGGTGATGGTGGCGGTGACCGATGGCGTCCGGCTTGGAAAGGGGGTTCGGCTTGGATCCATTTGATCAGCTGAGACGCCCGGTTCAAAGGGCGTGTTGGTGGCGAGCTGCGCAACCTCGGTGGGCTGGGCTCTGGGTGTAGGGGAAATCAGGCCGCTGGCAATCACCAGAGCATCCACCGCCTTGGCCAGGCCGGGCTGACTCGCGCCGAACATCGCCTGCGTGGAGACCACCAAGAGGCCAAAGGTCAGCAGGCAAACGACTGGGACGATGATGAAACCCAGCAGCAGCGTGCGCCAAAATCGGGGCCGCCGCGAGCGGCGCGGGTTATTCGACCAGGAGGCCAGGTTGCTCTCCGGCTTTTTTCCAGATTTCTCTCATATCTTCATTCTTAGTGTAGTGGCCTGCAAATGGATATAGCGAGGGGGTACTAGCGGAGTTGAAAGTCAACAAGAGTATTGAGTCTATAAGCTGCGAGCGGAATAATTCTATTTAATCGGCAGCCTCAGGCCTCTTCATTCTCTCCCGCTGGCATCGCTTCCTTATTGTCTATACAATGCAGGCTAGTGTAATATGTCACAAATATGCACTGGCGCTCGTTAACAGGGTAGAAGCGGGACGACTGCTCAACAGCACGTCACGGCCATATCAAATCAAATCGGGCAGAGGAAGGAGCACACCGATGTCCAAGCGATACTATTTCACTGGTCTGGTGGCGGCAGTAGCAATATTGATAGTCGGTTGTAATCGGAGCAGCGCTTTACCCCCTTGCGAGCCAGCAGATCTGATCGCGCCCATACAAAGCTCGCCAGGACAGTATTTCCACGTTGGTACGGATCCGGCGACCAGTCCAATGCCGGCCGAAGTCATGACTTGGGAGGATATAGGCTGTCGTCCAGAGCATTACAAGGTGCTCTTCTCAAGTGAGCGAGATTTTGGCTTGGCCCGGCTGGGCTTTACCGATGGCGAAACGGGCTGGCCGGTGGAGGCCGGTGCGGATGCGCCCCTGGAACCAGCCACCGAGTACTTTTGGAACGTGCGGGCATGGACCGATGGAGTCAATGGCCCTGCTTCTTCCACAAGAATATTTTTCACCGGTCCACTCTGCAGCTCATCGGCCGATCTGGCCCCACCGGAGCTTCTCACCCCGGAGTCTGGCACCACGATCGATTCCTTGATTGCCGAGCTGCATTACCAGCCCGGCGGATCCTCGCCCTGTGTTCCTGAAGGCTACTTCATCGACTTGCAAACCGATCCGGATTTCGGGGGCACAACATTGCTGGCAGAGTACGGCATTCCTGGCACCTATGTGTTCACTGAGGAACTGGAGGATTGCAGAACGTACTACTGGCGGGTGGCAGCCCATCAGGGTGGTGAACGCGGCCCGTTTTCCGAGGTGGGTACCTTCCATGTCAGCGTGTCGCCGACCTGCGTCATCTCGCTGGCACCGGACCTGCCGGAGGGGATCACAGAGCTCAATATCTGTTCGCCGGAGGATCTGATCGGTCCTGAGCTTGTGTATCCACCCAATAACAGCTATGTCCGCAGCTCGGTGACGGAGTTCCCGCTGGATTATGACTTTTTCCAGTGGCAGCAGCTCGATTGCTTGCCGGATGAGTACCGGATTGAAATATCGACCTATCGGGACTTTGTCAATTATCGGGGGGGATTCGCGGATGCAACTGCTGCCTCCTGGCCCTCCGCCGATGATCCATACCCGCAAGTGCCTTTGGAAAAGGCAAGTCGCTACTACTGGCGGGTCTACGCCGTGGCCGATGGGGTGCCTGGGCCGACGTCCAGCAGTTGGTATTTCTTCACGGGACCTGAGTGCGAGCTAACAGCCGATTTGCTAGCCCCAAGGCTTGTCACTCCCTTTGACGGCACGGTGATTAACGAGCGTCATGGCGAACTTCATTGGGCGGCTGCCCACGACACTTGCCTGCCGGATGGCTATCTGATCGATTTGCAGGTGGAGCCTGATTTCAGCGGAACCAATCTGCTGGGTGAATATGCCTGGCCAGGCACCTACCTGATCACCGACGAATTGAGCAACTGCACCACCTACTACTGGCGGGTGGCTGCAATGGAAGATGGTGGCCATGGGCCATTTTCGGATGTCCGCAGCTTCCACATCGATGAGAGCGGCAACTGTCAACTGCAGTTTGGGAATATCCCGCAGCTCGAAGCATTGCGGGACCTGGCTTGCTACGCCGGGCCGAATCCCGGTGCTTATGAAATACTGGGCTATCTACTGGAGGGGGAGACGGCGACGATCGTGGCTCAAAACCTGGCGGAAACCTGGTGGATCATCCAAAACCCGGACGGCTTTGACACCTGCTATGTGTCGAAAGCGGGCACAGAGGGCGGTGAAGAGGTGGAAGATATACCCCGCTGGAACGATCCTGCAATCGAACCGGATGTGCCTGAACCAGAAAGCCTGACCTGCAGTAGAGATCTAAATAAACAGGACTGCCGTAAGGCAGGAGGGGTCTGGACTATGCCGCCGGAAGGAGGCTTTTATTGCAAATGTGATTAATCTGGAATCCAAAGGCAAATCCGTCGAAACGGTTTGACC
>JBKHKF010000136.1:0-7024 GCA_046537745.1 Anaerolineales bacterium
CGTACGGGTCCCCGTCGCGCAGGATCGACTCGGGCAGGCTGTGGGCGGTGAAGATCAAGTTCACCTCCGACCTTCGATCCTCAGGGAACTGCTCCAGACCTTGTTGGATTCGCGATTCGAGGCAGCTCAGGTAGCCCGGGGCCATGTTCCAGCTTCGGATGCCGGATACCTCGAGTTCCACCTGCTCACTCTCGATTGCCTCGTCGAGACGTTCATAATAAGCTTCTACGCTCATACGAGAGTAGTGTGGCGCCATCACAATGCCGACAACCCGGTTAAAACCCGCCGCGTTGATCTCTGTGACAGCTTGGCGGAGGAACGGGTGCCAGTGGCGCATGCCAACAAAGACCTGGAACCGTGCGTCGAGCGCCTTCAGGCGGTGCTCCAGCTGCTCCGCTTGCGCTTGTGTCCGCTCCAGGATGGGTGAGCGGCCGCCAATCAGTTTGTAGCGATCCCGCACCTCTTCGATCAGGTGATCCGGCGTTTCCCGATGATTGCGAACGTCAAGCAGATAAGGCTCCACATCCTCGATTTTATCTGGGCCTCCATAGGCCATGACCAGGACGGCGGTGGATGCTCCCTTATATTTCATATGAATGCACTTCGTCTATCACAATCTCAACCGATTCCCTGGGTGTCTGCGGCAGGATGCCATGCCCCAGATTAAAGATGTGGCCGGGCCGGCCCGCCGCCTGGTCCAAAATTTCCCGCACCCGCTTTCGCAGCTCTTCCTCCGGAGCGAACAAGAGGATCGGATCGAGATTTCCTTGAATAGCTCGATCGGTTCCGATCCGGTTCCAGGCTTGATCCAGTGGGATCCGCCAGTCAACTCCGATGACATCACCGCCCGCCTCAACCATTTCCTCTAGGAGCGTGGAGGTGACTGTTCCGAAATGAAGGCGCGGGACGCCGGTTTCTTCCAGCTCACTCAGGACCCGCTGCGAATGCGGTTTGACATAGGTGCGGTAATCCATCGGGCTCAAATTGCCCACCCAGCTGTCAAAGACTTGAACGGCCTGGGCGCCGGCTTGGACCTGGGATTTGAGGTACTGGATCGTCATATCCGAGACCTTCTCCATCAGCTGGTGCCAACTCTCTGTTTGCTGATACATCAGGCTCTTTGCCAATCGATGGTTCCGGCTGCCGCCGCCCTCGATCATGTAGCTGGCCAGTGTATATGGTGCGGCCGCGAAACCGATTAATGGCACCTCTGGAGGAAGTGAATTCCGGACGAGCCCGATGGCTTCCATGGTGGCGCTAAGTTCCACCGCGGGGTCAAAATCACGGAGGGCTTCGATCTCCTCGGCCGAGCGGACCGGGTTATGGATCACGGGGCCTTTGCCGGAGATGAATTCCAGATCGAGCCCCATCGGAACGATCGGGAGCAGGATATCGGCGAAGATGATGGCGGCGTCGAAATCATAGGCGTTGATGGGCTGCATTGTCACCTGAGCCGCCAATTCCGGCTGTCGGCAGATCTCGAGCAGGCTGTACTGCTCGCGCAGTGTGCGGTACTCATGCATATAGCGACCAGCCTGGCGCATGAACCAAACGGGAGTCCGGTCGGCGGCCTTTCGATGGCAGGCCTGCAAGAAGGGGGCTTGCGACGATGGATTCACTGCGCGCTCCAGATTGCTAAAGGATTTTCATTGGGCTGGAGAATTGCGGTGTAAAGGGGAGTATCCCGCTGTGTGTAGGGCCGAGCATCGGTGGCCCTCAGCTCTTGGACAAGCTTTGAGAACAACGGCAACTCCATCGTCTCATACACAACCACAAATTCCTGATCCTGGACACCGAAAGAGTAGAGTAGAAGCTGCTTGATCTGCGGGTACTGCTTGCCCAGCCGGATGTGCTCGTTCATCATCCCCTGGCGGGCATCCCTTGACAAAAGATACCAGTCGGCGGTCTTCACAAATGGGTATAGCACGAGATAACGTTGGCGCTCCCCTTCGAAGGGATCGATCTCCTGCGCCGATTTTGCTTTGCTGTAGGTTGAGGGGGCAGTGTAGCCCCACAACGTGAATTTCGGCGATGCGTAAGCGCGGAGGGGCCGGGTTGCTTCTGCCAGAGACTCAAAAAATGCGGCCGTTGATTCGTCGGATTCCATCTCCCGGGCGGTCCATAGCAACAGATCCGCCTCGGCCACGCTGGGATACAAACTGTAAAATCCCACCTTCAAATCAAAGGGGCGCAGACCATCGAGGATGCGTTGATTCACACCCTCACGCTCCTTCGCGTTAAGTCTGAAGTATTCGGGGGTAAACTGGAAACCTGAGTAGTGATTCAGGCTCCGGGTTACTTCTTCGTTCATCATCCATCTCCATTCGCAACTTTATGACAGGCTTGCTTGCGGCTCATAAACGCAGGCAGGATCGGTCTCCAAATAGTCCCCGGTTACTGCGTAGGCGCGTCCCCGTTGGCCGCCACAAACCTCGCGATATTCGCAGATAGCGCATTTGCCCTTGAGCTTGTCGGGGTCACGCAAATCGGTAAAGAGTTGGTGTTGACGGTAGACCTCGACGACGTCCTGCGTCTTGACGTTGCCGCCGGAAATTGGCAGGAAACCCGAGGGCATAATCTCTCCGATCTGGGAGATGAAAAGGAAGCCCTTACCGTCATTTACCCCTTTACGAGGCCTGTTCAGTCCATCAGCGTATTGAAAGCCGGCGCCCTGAAACTCGACCGCCTCGCCGGCCTCGGCTTCGGCGCGGCGGCGCTCGATCGCCACCCGCCGATACATGGGCGCAGCCGTCGCTTTGATGTCAAAGCTGGATTCCTGGGAGAGATCGTAAAGCCAGTCGAAAACCTCTTCGTGCTGCTGGGCGGAAATCATGTGCTTGATTTGGCCTCGCCCGGTGGGGACCAGGAAGAACACCGACCATTGAACCGCGCCGACCTCCTGCACAAATTGCACCATTTCCGGAAGTAAATCGACGTTGTGCTTGGTGACGGTGGTGTTGACCTGAGCGCTCAGTCCGACAGCCTGTGCGTTTCGCAGGATTTGCATCGTTCGATCCCATGAACCGTTGACCTGCCGGAAGGCATCGTGGACCTCGGGGGAGGGCGCATCGAGGCTCAGCGCGATACGACGAATGCCGGCTTCTTTGGCTTTCTTCAATCTGTCCTGTGTGGGCAAAGCAGTGGCCGTAGGCGTCAGTGAGCAGCGAAGCCCGATCTCCGTGGCATAGGCGATGAGGTCGAAGAGATCCCGCCGCATCATTGGATCCCCGCCGGTAAAGACGAGGATGGGATTACCAAAGGCTTTAAATCGTTCTATTAATCGGTAGCCCTCTTCGGTGGTCAACTCCCGCGGATCCCGCTGGTGCTGAGCATCGGCCCGGCAGTGTACGCAAGCAAAGGCGCATGCGCGTGTCACCTCCCAGGCGATGGTAAACGGGGCTTTGTCGAAATCTATCTCCACCATATGCTTGTCATGGAGTTTGCGCTCGGCAGCAGCTTGTTTGGAAAGATTTTCAGTCACGATTAATACCTCTTCAGTAGTCAGGATTGTGAATTTTTAAGGTGTGATCCTTCGGCCAGCCAGTGAGCAGCCTCTTTGGCGTAATAGGTCAGAATAAAGGAGGCGCCTGCGCGCTTGATGGCTATGAGCGATTCCAACGCAGCTGCGCGCTCATCGAGCCAGCCATTCTGGCCGGCGGCTTTCAGCATGGCGTATTCACCGCTCACCTGGTAGGCCGCGAGTGGGATTTCTGGGAAGCGTTCGCTCAGCTTGCCCAAAACATCAAGATAAGGAAGCGCGGGCTTGACCATGAGAATATCCGCCCCTTCTTCGATGTCTATAGCGGCCTCCCGGAGGGCCACCCGGGCGTTGGCCGGGTTCATCTGATGAGATCGGCGGTCGCCAAACTGCGGGGGTGATTCCGCCGCGTCCCGAAAGGGGCCATAGTAGGCGGAGGCATACTTCACAGCGTAGGAAAGGATCGGAACGTGCTGATGGCCACGCTGGTCCAGGGCTGTCCGGATGGCATGGACCATACCGTCCATCATCCCGCTGGGTGCGACCATATCCGCGCCAGCCTCCGCGTGAGATAGCGCTACCTTTCCCAGAATGTCGAGGGTCTCGTCATTGAGGATGGCTCCTTCCGGCAGCTCTGGGTGAGGGAGTGGATTTCCATGGTTGATGAGTCCGCAGTGTCCGTGATCCGTGTATTCGCACAGGCAGACGTCCGTGACCACAACCAGCTCAGGATGGGCCTTCTTGAGTCGGCGGATGCCGCGCTGAACAATGCCATCCTCGGCGAAGTTCTCCTCGCCGACAGGATCCTTTTCCGCAGGAATTCCGAACAGGATCACAGCAGGGACGCCCAACTGTCCGAGCTCTTCCGCCTCCCGATCCAGTTGGTCAACGGACAGCTGATAACAGCCCGGCATCGATGGGATCTCATTGCGGGTGTTTTGGCCGTGTCGCAAGAACACCGGATACACCAAGTCCGTTGCCCGCAGGTGGTTTTCCTGAACCAGCTGTCGCAGGCCGCTGGACCGGCGCAGCCGTCGGGTTCGATGGATCTTCATCTCTGGGTGCGACCTTTCCGGATCATTAAGTTACAGCCATCCCTTTGTAGTGAGCCACGAGCGAATGGATCAGGCCCTCGGAGGTGTATTTATCAGCGATCAACCCCACTTGATATTCGAGATCCCCGGCGGCTTCGGCTGTGATTGGACCGATGCAGGCGATCAGCGGATCGCCAGGAAGGCTGATGGGATCCATGCTTTGAGCTTTTAGGATCGAGGTGAAGTTCTTCGCTGTGGATGGGCTTGTAAATGTGATGGCATCCACCCCCTCTTGAACCCGAAGAAGTGCCTCCGGTTCTGCATGCCCTTGAACCGATTCGTAAATCTGAATCTCATCGACCGTGGCCCCGCGGGCCTCAAGATCTTCCGGCAGGACTTCCCGTGCACCTTCAGCTCGCGGGAGCAGAACTCTGGCTCCGTCAGCCTCGGGCAGACCAGCGGCCACCTCTTCGGCGATAAAGCTAGCGGGCACAAATTCCGCTTCCAGTCCGAATTCAGCCAGGGCGTCAGCGGTGGCAGGGCCGATGGTCGCAACACGCAAATTCGAGTTGTTATTCAGGCTGAGATCAAGCTCTTGTGCGCGCCCAAGGGTGATGCGCACAGCGTTGGCGCTCGTGAAGATTAGCCATCGATAATCCTCGAGTCGTCGAAGCGCTTCGTCCAGCGCAGAGAGATCCGATTTAGGGCGAATCTCGATCGCTGGTACCAGAATCGGTTCAGCACCGAGTTCCCTCAGTCTGTCCATCATCTCGCCCGCTTGATGGCGCGGGCGGGTTACCACAATCGTCCGTTCTGCTAAGGGTTTATCGGACACCGATAATCTCCGCTGCCCCAAGATCCAGTGCCTGTTCTGCCAGTTGGTGACCCAGCTTCAAGGGATCATTCCCACGGCCTTCCAGCCTGATTGGAGGTTGGCCGTCTTCCCGAGCGACCAGCGTTCGCATTGAAATTTGCGTGCCGTCGCTTTCCGCCCAGGCTCCAACCGGGGCCGAGCATCCGCTTTCCAGGCGATTGAGGAAAGATCGTTCGGCTTCGACGGGGTTTCGGATTTCGGGTTTCTCGATGGCTGCCAACCAACGTTCGACCTCGTCGTCCTGCTCACGCTGCTGCACGGCGATAGCACCCTGTCCGGGTGCAGGCATAATTTCTTCAATTGAAAACCAATGTGAAATGTAATCCTTCATGCCCAGTCGGAGGAGACCCGCTGCCGCCAGTACGGCACCGTCGAATTCCCCCTCGGTCACTTTGCGCACTCTGGTTTCAACATTGCCTCGAATAGACCTCACCTGCAGGTCGGGCCGCAGCAGAAGGATTTGAGCGCGCCGACGCGGGCTAGAGGTGCCAATAACGGAGCCGGCCGGCAAATCCTCTAAAGATTTGCCTTCGGAGCTGATAAGAACATCCCGAGCATCCTCCCTGAGCGGGATGGCTCCCAGCTTCAACCCCTCGGGCTTTTCCGTGGGGAGGTCCTTGAGAGAGTGCACGGCGAGGTCGATCTTCTGAGTCCGCAGGGCATCCTCGATTTCCAGGGTAAATAGACCTTTGCCGCCAATATCTGGCAGCGCGCGATCAAGTTCTCTATCGCCTCGTGTTGTGATGTGCACCACTTCGGTCTTCAATTCCGGCCAGGCGCGCTGCAGCGCATCCTGAACAGCGCGTGTTTGCCACTGAGCCAGGGAAGAGGCGCGGCTGCCGATCCGGAGGGTTCGATTGGCGGTGCTCATTTGCCTCGCCGATGCGGAAAGACCGGGTCGATCTCACTTTCCCCGAGGTCGAAGAGATCCCTCGCCACAAGGGCATAGGCCGTAGAGGAGCCCTTTCTAGATTTCTGCTTCAGACGTGTGATGGGTGCATGGAGGAGCTTATTGACCAGGGCCCGGGTCATAGCGTGTATCTGCTCTTGCTCATGGGGGCCGAGATGGGAGAGTGACTGCAGCGTTCGATCGATCTCACGCGAGCGGATTTCCTCGGCTCGCTGGTGCAGCTCAGCGATCAGTGGACGGATACCCAGCGAGGAATACCAGCGCTTGAAGGACCCCAGCTCTTCCTTAAGAATAGCCTCGACAGCGGTGATTTGCTTCTTGCGGTTGGAAATGTTCCCTTCCAGGTGCCGCTGCAAGTGATCCAGATCGAAGAGATGGACTTGGCTGATCTCTCCGACCGAAACTTCCACGTTACGGGGGACCGCGATATCCAGGATGACCAGTGGGCGATCTGCCCGCGCCTGCATCACTCGCTCCACCAGCTCTCGATTCACCACAGCCTCGGGTGCTCCGGTGGATGCAATCAAGATGTCGGCGCTCTCCAGTGCTTCTTGTAAATCTGAAAAAGCTTTGGATGTGGCCTGCCAGCGTTCTGCTAATTGATCCGCTCGTTCCAGCGTTCGATTGGCGACGGTGATGTGACTGACGCCCCGCTTGCGAAGCGCCTGCACTGCCAATTCTGCCATCTCACCGGCACCGAGAACCAAAACCTTAGAGGAGCTCAAATC
>JBKHKF010000137.1:0-6983 GCA_046537745.1 Anaerolineales bacterium
CTGTTCACCTGAACACGGTCCAATTGTTCGAGCAACCCTTCTACAACCTGATCGTAGACCGACTCTTCCACGAACAAGCGTGTGCCGGCAGTGCATTCCTGGCCGGAGGTACTGAAGCAGGCCCAATGCGCGCCTTTGATGGCGGAGGACAGATCGGCATCGGCGAAGATGATGTTGGGCGACTTGCCACCGAGCTCCAGGCTGATTTTCTTCAAATTGCTGCTGGCAGCTGCCTCCATGATCTTGCGGCCGACCTCGGTGGATCCGGTGAAGGAAACCTTGTCGATATCTGGATGCCCGCTCATGGCTGCACCAGTGGGGTCGCCAGGGCCAGTTAGGATGTTCACAACTCCGGCTGGAAAACCAGCCTCGACGATGAGTTCGCCCAGGCGCAGGGCCGTCAGCGGTGTCTCCTCGGCCGGTTTGAACAAGGTGGTGTTGCCGGCAGCCAGGGCAGGCGCGAGTTTCCAGGCTGCCATCAGCAGCGGGAAGTTCCAGGGGATGATCAGACCGACTACTCCCATGGGCTCCTTGCGTGTGTACACGAGTTTATTGGGATGGCTGACCGGGATGGTTCGGCCCTCGAGTTTGTCCGCCCAGCCCGCGTAATAGCGGAAGTGCTTGACGGCAAAGGGGATGTCACCTCTGCGGGATACGCGCAGCGGCTTTCCATTGTCCAGTGTTTCAAGCTCGGCCAGTTCATCTGCGTTTTCTTCGATGAGTTCCGCCAGGCGCCAGAGCAGGCTTCCGCGAGCAGCACCGCTCAGACGCGGCCAATCGCCTACCTCAAAGGCCGCCCTGGCAGCCTCCACGGCTGTCTGAACATCCCCCTCCGAAGCCAGGCCAACCTCGGCCAATGGCTCGCCTAAGGCCGGGTTGAAGGTTTCAAAGGTTCCCCCTTCGACGGGCTCGACCCACTCGTTGTTGATGAATAGCTTTTTCGGACGCTCGAGGAATTTAAGAGTCTGGGGGTTGAGCTCGACTCCTTGTGGAATTCCTGCTGACATGGTTTGAACCCTCTCCCTTTTTATATGGACTGGAGACAATGATACCAGCCGCAGCAATCTCCATTACGGAGGCTGCTGGGGCGGGTGGGGGCTGAATCGATGTCAGGGCGGCTTAAAGAGCTGCGCCCAAAATCCTGGCGGACCTTGGGCGCAGCCTGGGAGAAGGAGATGATGGCGTTACCTGAGCGATCACTCCGCAGCTTGCGGTGTTTAGGTCATTGTTGGGCATAGCTTCAGCAGAATTCCACTCTGGTGAGTGATGATTCCGCGCGAAGCGACCGTGATCACGCCAAATCCTTGCAATTCCTATTTTGCTTCATGCACTGGACTTGCAATAGTGCCAAATGTCACTTTGACATGTGACGAATTTGCAACTTTTTTGCTTTCTTGTCCCTTCTTGTGTTCCGGCGACGTCAGGAAAGGCCGACGATCTGGCCGGTGTCAAAGTCGATATCGATATCCATGAAGGCCGGCCGGGTGATCATGCCGGGCATCGTGCTCATCTTCCCCACGAGTGGGTAAATGAAGCCGGCGCCTACGCTGGCCCGAACCTCCCGAATTGGCAGGGTGAAGCCTGTGGGGACGCCCTTGAGGTCCGGATCGTGACTCAGGCTCAGGTGAGTCTTGGCCATACAGATTGGGAGGTCGCCGAAGCCCGCTTTTTCGTAATTCTCAATTTGCTTTTCTGCCAGCGGTTCGTAGCTGACGCCGTCCGCGCCGTAAATTTCTGTCGCGATTTTCTCGATTTTCTTCTTGATCGGCCATTCGAGTGGATAAAGGAATTCGAAGTTGCTGGGTTTTTCGCAGGCGGCGACCACGGCCTCGCCCAGCTTGGCCGCGCCGGCACCGCCATCCGCCCAGTGGGTGGTGACGACGGCGTCCTCTGCGCCGTTCTCGAGGGAGAAATCACGGATCATCTCCCACTCAGCTTCGGTGTCCTCGCTGAAGCCGTTGATGGCGACGACCACCGGGATGCCGAATTTGCGCGCGTTGTCAATATGGGCGCCGAGATTTCCAAGCCCCGCCTGGAGCAGCTCAAGGTTCTCCTCGGTGTATTCTTTCGCCAGAGGTGAACCCGGTTTCACCTTGGGCCCGCCGCCGTGCATCTTGAGCGCCCGCACCGTCGCCACCAAGACGACTGCGTTGGGTATCAGGCCGGAATAGCGGCATTTGATGTCGAAGAATTTCTCCATGCCGATATCGGCGCCAAAGCCGCTCTCTGTGATCACGTAATCAGCCAATTTCAAAGCGATCTGATCGGCGATGATGGAAGAGTTCCCGTGGGCAATATTGGCAAAGGGACCGGCGTGCACCAGTGCCGGTTGGCCCTCCAGCGTCTGCATCAGGGTGGGCATGATGGCATCTTTCATTAGGACCGTAACCGCGCCGGCGATGCCGAGATCCTCCAGCGTGATGGGCTCCCCGGCTTTGCTCATGGCGACCACAACTTTGCTGAAGCGCTCGCGCATATCGCGCAGGCTTGTGGTCAGCGCAAGAATGGCCATGATCTCGCTGGCCACCGTGATGTCGTAGCCCGTCTTGCGGGGGAAGTACTCACTGCGCTCGGCGTCGTTATGCCCGACCTCGATCTGGCGCAGACTGCGATCGGTCAAATCGACCACCCGATTCCAGCTGATGGACTCGGGGTCGATGTCCAGGCGCCGGTCGATGCCGCGTTTGGCGAGTGCTTCGTCCGACTGGCGGCTTTCATGATACATGCGGGTGTCAATGGCAGCCGCGACAAGATTGTGGGCGACAGTGATCGCATGGATATCACCGGTGAGATGGAGGTTGAAATCCTCCATCGGGATCACCTGGCTGTAGCCGCCGCCGGCCGCGCCGCCTTTGAGGTTGAAGGTCGGACCCATGCTCGGCTGGCGGATGCAGCACATGACCTTCTTCCCCAATTCCGTACCCATACCCTGGGTCAGGCCGACGGTGGTGGTGGTCTTGCCTTCTCCCAATGGTGTGGGCGTAATTGCGGTCACATCGATGTATTTTCCCTGGGGCCGATCCTTGAATTTCTCCACTACATCAAGATGGATCTTGGCCTTGAAGTTTCCGTACAGATCCAGATCATCTTGGGTTAGGTCCAGTGTCTTTGCGATGTCCAGGATGGGTTGGAGCTCGGCAGCCTGGGCAATTTCGATATCCGAGGGAACGACTTTGTTATCGGCGGTGTTTTGGTCCTTGGCAGTCACGATCGATATCTCCTTGTTGCTCGTTGATTATGGTGTGGTTTTTAACCCCGATGATGGAATCAGAGGGGGAAAGTTGAGTTGAATTGTAGGGGAGAACGGTGCTGGATGGAAAGCAGTGCACAGGATGGCCTAGAGCGGATTTGGCAGCTCACCATCTGGCAGTGCGAAGTTTCGTTTCGGTCGCTTGGCATAGGAGAAGCTTTCAGTGACGGCTCGGTTGATTTCCAGGAGCAGCTTGTCCGTGTCGATATCCTTGAGCAGATAGCGGCGCGCGCCGGCCTTCAGCAGCTCTTTCCTGTCCTCGTCAACGGCGTAGCTCGTAAGGATAACCAGGGCGGCGCCCCAACCTTGCATCCTATCCGCTAACTGGATAATTTGGGTAACATCACGATTATGGTCGAGAACACGCAAGCCCAGGATCACCACATCCGGTTGATGGGCCTGGACGACAGTCATCGCCTCGGTCAAGCTACCGGCAGTCGCCCTCACTTCGATCTGGTCCGTGTTGGTGAGGCGCTTTGCCAGCGCTTGGCGGACGCTGCTGTGTTCGTCAATGATCAGCGCTTGCAGTTTCGACACAATAGTTCCCGTATATATAGAATTGGCGCACCATGGGCGCCATTGAGAAAAGGATAGGCGCGGAGGAGCGCAAGGCGTAGTGCTATTCTTCCCTAACCGGGTATGACCTCTATCTATCGGGCTTAAATTGAGGGGTTTAGCTCCGACGAAAGACTCCGGCGCGATTCAGCTCAGATGAGCGCGGAAAATGGGGGTCGAGATCCGAGGCGATGATCCCGGCCGCTTATCAGGAGGAACTGTTGGGGTCTTCACTCAATGGTATGGACAGCCGTATGGTGGTCCCTTCCCCAGGTTCACTCACGACACTGAAGCTTCCGCCAAGTTCATGAGCCCGGGACTCCATATTCGCCAGGCCATGGCCGACGGATCTCGAACGTTGCTCGGGGTCGAAGCCGCGCCCGTTGTCAGTCACTGTCAGAACCGCTGAGCTGTCCTGCTGCCTGAGGGAGAGCCACACCCGGGTAGCCCTGGCATGACGGGCCACATTGGCGAGAGCTTCTTGGGCCGTCAACACCATGGCGCGGGAAGGAGAAGTAGGGATAGCGCTGGCCAGGGCTTCTGGCACATCCACGTCAATTTCGATCATGGTGTTAGCCTGGAATTCGCGCACCAAACGGTTCAGGCCTGAGCGCAGATCCCCTTCGTATTGCCGGGGACGCAGATCGAGGATGAAGTTGCGGATATCGCGTATGACATCGTTCAGGCCCTCGACGGCGGAATCCAGCAGTGACTCAGCCTGCTCGGGGTCTTTGCCGAGCAGCAGCCGGGTGGTCTCCAACGTCAGACCAACCGCGTAGATGGATTGAATGACCCCGTCATGCAGATCCATGCCGATCCGGGAGCGCTCCTCGACGATGGCCAATCGTTCGATCTCCTCGTACAGCCTGGCATTTTCCACGGCCACTCCGATTTGATGACCGATGGTTTCGAGCAATGCAATTTCTCTCTCAGAAGTTGCCGCATCCGACTTGGAGGCCAAATCCAGCGTGCCGATCACCGTTCCTTTAATGCGGATGGGGATACAGATAAAGGTGCGATAACCTAACTCGATGACCTCTTTTCTCAGGTAAGCTTTTTCTTTGGAAAGGTCGGAGGTTATGAATGGTTCGCCGGATTCCACCACACGGCCCGGGATTCCCTGACCGATGTCGAACTGCTCGATGGTGTGGAACTCCTGCTGATCAGCTCCGGCATGGGATGCCATTTGGAGTTTGCCGGTGGCTTCATTAATGAGGAAGATTTCCCCGGCCGGCATACCAGTGACCGCCAGCACCTCGGATAGCGCGCGCGACAGGATTGTCTCGATATCTCCGTGCTCGCTCATCGCGCGCGCGAGCGAGTTAATGGCGGCAAGCTCGCGGTTCCGGGCTTTCAGCTCCCGGGCGCGCGCCTGACTGGCCTCGTAGAGGTGAGCGTTCTCGATGGCCACGGCAGCGTGATGAGAGAGCGTGACAATGAGCTCCTCGTCCTCGGCGGTGAACTCCGACTCCGTCTCCTTATCCGTCAGGTAGAGATTTCCCAGGACCGTTGTTCCTGAGACGATAGGCACGCCGAGAAAGCTCCCCATGGTCGGGTGATTCTCGGGGAAGCCGACGGAGCGCGGGTCCTTCGTTATTTCGGGGACCCGCAGTGGTTGTCTGAGCTCCATAATGGCGCCCAGCAACCCCTCGCCTTTTGGCTCGTGTGGAATGCTCTCCGCTTCCTCGGCGGGCATTCCGCTGGTGATGAAGGTTTCGATTTCACCCGCCGGATTGAATTCGCCAATGGCGGCGTAGCGGGCTGAGGTGATCTCGCGCGCGGAATCTGCAATTTGCTGGAGAGTCTCTTCAAGGGAGAGCTTGCTGGCGACGGCCAGCACCGCCTGGTTGATGGATCGAAGGGCTCGTTCCTGCGCAATACTTGACGAGGTGGCCAGGTCAGACACGGTCCAGGTAGTCTTTAATGTTGTGACGAACAGCAAAGGCGGCCGCCTCCGCTCGATTGGAAACGTTCAGTTTGGAAAGGATATTGCTGACATAATTTCGAACGGTTCCCTGGCCGAGATAGAGCGACTCCGCGATTTCCTTATTCGTCTTCCCCTCTGAGACCAGTCCGAGCACCCGGAGCTCCTGATCCGTAAGGTCGGCGAAGGCGGAGGCATCCTGATCGCGTATCGCTTTGCGCACCTGGGAGAAAACTCGCTGTGTCAGTGCGGGGTCAAGCGAAGCTTCTCCGCGGCCAACCGCCTCGATCGATTGAATCAGCTCATCGCTGCCGACCTGCTTGAGCACGTAGCCTGAAGCGCCGGCGCGGATCGCCGAGAACAGCATTTCGTCCTCTGCATAGGAGGTGAGCATGATGACCTTCGTCTCCGGGAGCTCTTCGACGATCTTTTCGCAGGCATCAATACCGCTCTCGCCGGGGAGCCGGATGTCCATGAGTACCACGTCCGGTTCATGAGCAATGGCGGCTTTGATGGCGTCCTCGGCGTTGCTTACGTCATCGATGACCTCAAAGTCATCGTGCTGATCCAACAGGCTTCGCAGGCCCAAACGAACTACTTCGTGGTCGTCAACCAGTAAGATTCTTAGGTGAGTCATAACCCTAGTATAGTCCGAACCCTAATTGTTGGACAATGGATGGTCTTTTCCGTTTTCCTGTCGCGTTCCCTTCGCGAAGTTCGTTATTATGAAGCTTCCGAGCCGTACCGGATCTGATGAAAGGAGCCAATAGGCAGTGGTGAATATCGTCGAGGCACCCGATGACACACTACACTGGAGTGTTCCAGTCAGGGTCTTTATGCTGAAGCCGGCTCGGGAATGCGCCTGCGAAAACGAAGTGGATCTGGATAAGTGGCAGGCCGCCAAGCGCGCTGATCTTCGATTAGGATTAGCGCCAGACTCCGAAGCTTGACCGGTGAAGGGATGGAATCTTGGCAATGGATATCGGCATTCCCAGAGAACGACAGCCATCAGAATATCGTGTCGGTTTCCCGCCTGCAGGGGTTCGACAGCTGGCGAACGTCGGGCACCGTGTCTATGTTGAGAGCGGCGCGGGGGAGGGCGCTGGCTTCAGCGACATTGATTTCGAGAGCGCTGGCGCCAGCATCGTCTATTCTGGCGAAGAGATCTATGGGCGGGTCGAGCTGGTGATGAAAATCGCCAGGCCGACCCAGCAGGAGATGGTATGGATCCGCTCCGGCCAGACCCTGTTGGGT
>JBKHKF010000138.1:0-6935 GCA_046537745.1 Anaerolineales bacterium
GATTGCAACACATAGGAATAACCGGCTATGGATCACCAGTACAATATCAAGCCATGCTTGGCATTGGAGTAGAAAGGGCTCATGACGGAATCCGCTGAATCCCAACAACCCCGGAGCCGAAACTGGGCTCGCTTTGTGCTGCGATTCCTGCTTGCCTTTTTCGTTGCGGCCGGGTTGATCTTGCTTGGTCGTTCGCTTCAGCCGTCTTCGCCTGCAGCTGAAATCAGCCTCGAGCCTACGCTGCGTGCGCTCTCCACGGAATTAGCCCAGGCACGGGATGTCGGTGCGACAATTGAAGTGACCGAGGCGACGCAGCAGCCGGAGATAATTGCCAACCAGAGCTCGCTTCCCGCCTCGGATCAAATAGTCGCCTTCACATCCTTCGGAGCCGGCTTCCAACAACTGCGCCTCACCGTGCCGGGATCGCTCACCTCAATTGCGTTGACCACAGGTCCCTTCGATGACGCCGACCCCGCCCTCAGTCCCGACGGTCAACAGCTCGCCTTCCGCTCTAATCGCGATGGCAATTGGGAGCTCTACACGCTCGAGTTGGCCACCGGCCAGGTCCGCCGCCTCACCAATACGCCGGGCTACGAAGGGAAGCCCTCCTGGTCGCCCGACGGCCGCTGGCTTGTTTACGAGGCTTACAAAGATGGGGATATGGATATCTGGATCCTGCCGCTGGAACAGGGGAAAACCCCAATTCAACTCACCAATCACCCCGGCATGGACTTGAGTCCCTCCTGGGATCCCGCCAGCGGTCGTCAGATTGCCTTTATTTCGACCCGGGATGGTTCGGCCGACCTATTCCTGGCCAACCTGGATGCGCCGACGGATCGTTTCGTTAATTTGACCCGCACGCCGGACTGGAATGAAAAGTCTCCGGCCTTTTCGCCGGATGGCAATCAGATTGCCTACGCAACAGACAACGATGGTCTGGAGCTCACCTGGACGATGACGCTGGGTGATTCAAATCTGCCTCAACAAATTGGCACAGGCTCCAACCCGGAGTGGGAACCGGATGGCAAGGGGATCGCGGTTCTTCAGTCCGATCCTCACCAGCAGCGAACCGTTGTTTACAGCTTCGAGGGCCAGAATCCGCCGTTGGGTCTCATCCGTTCGGGTCCGCCGATCCAACTGTCCTGGCAGAAGGGTGCGTCTGGTGAAGTGGTGACGGCCGAGGGCGAACAGCCCGAGCCGCTGGCACTGCTGCCTACGACGGACAGCTCGGCCGGATTGGGCCGTCGCAGTCTGATCGATCTGGACAGCGTGGGGTCCATCGACGCGAGCCTAATTGAGACGGCTCGCGGCCCCTTCGAGCAGCTCCGCTCTGCCATCGCGGCCCGAGTTGGCTGGGATTTTCTCGGATCACTGGAGGCCGCCTATGTCGGCCTCAATGACCCGCTACCTCCGGGATTCGCCTACAACGATTGGCTCTACACGGGCCGGGCCTTCGCCTTTGAAAGCAGCGCGCTGGACGCGGGCCGGGTTGAAATCGTCCCCGAGGAATTCGGCGGGCGGCGTTATTGGCGCGTGTACATACGGACCTCGAAACAGGATGGCACCCAAGGCGCGCCGCTGCGAGAGCACCCCTGGGATTTCCAGGCTCGCTACTCAGGCGATCCGAGTGACTACGACCAGGGCGGCCAGCTTATGGATGAAATTCCGGCCGGCTATTATGTGGATTTCACGGCTGTGGCCGAAGCCTTCGGCTTTGAGCGGCAGCCAGCGTTGACCAACTGGCGCACCTTCTATCCCGGCGCAAGGTTTAACGAGTTCGCTTATACGGAAGGGCTGGACTGGCGGACGGCGATGCTGCAGCTCTATCCACCAGAGGCGGTCGCTACTCCCACCGCTTTCAGCTCACCCACGGCCACCCCCACCAACACGCCCTGGCCGACTCCGACGCCGTGGTGGCTGCGCTGGCGAACATCAACACCGACCCCTTCGGCCACGCCGGTCCCACCAACCGCTACCAGCACAAGTACTCCATGATCTTCAGGCGAGTGCGGTTCTTGTTGCTGCTGTTATCTCTGCTGGCGGCCGGATGCGCCGTCGGCGGACAACCCGAGGCGGTTCCGACAAATGAGCAGCCGGCATCCGTTGAGCCAGTTGTCCAGGAAACCTCCATCCTCCCGAATAATGATCGGACCCGGAAGGAATCAACAGCGACGGCTGTTCCGACCCCTCAGCCAATTGAACAAGCCCCGCTGCGGTATTCAACACCTGTAGCTATTGACATCGTCGCCGACTGGGATCCGCCGCCCTATCCCGCACCTCTGGCGCTCCGACCGGAGGATCATTTCTATCTCCAGCGCCCATTGGAATCAAGTGCCGACACGTGGGTGCATCCAACCTACCGTTATGGCAACACACATTTTGGTGAGGAACCAGCGCACACCGGCATCGATATTGTCACGGATATGTGGAATCCGGTACTGGCAGCTGGCGATGGCGTTGTGGTCTGGGCTGGCTACGGCATCTACCGGGGCACCGAGGATGAGACCGATCCTTACGGCCTAGCCGTTGCCGTTGAGCACAGCTTTGGCTTCGAAGGAAGGAAGCTCTACAGCCTGTATGGCCACCTCGATTCAATTGCCGTCATTCGAGGACAGCCGGTGGAAGCGGGGCAGGAAATTGGCAAGGTCGGAAATACGGGCCATGCCAGCGGTCCTCACCTGCATTTCGAGGTCCGCCTGGATGAGAACCGGTACTTCCATACTTACAATCCCGAATTGTGGATGGTTCCCGTCGAAGGGAGTGGCGTTCTGGCGGGGCGCATTTTCGATAGCTGGGGCAGAAAGTTAATTGAATATCCTGTTCGGATCCGCAATCTTGATACGGAGATTGAGAAAGAGGTGTGGACCTACGCAAAAGAGGCGGTGCATTCCGATCCCTTCTACAATGAGAATTTCGTCGTTGGCGATTTGCCGGCCGGCCCGTATGAGGTGTACATCAATTACGTTGGCCGTAAATTCACAGTCCAGTTTTATCTGCGACCCGGCCAAACCACGCTGATCGCGTTCGATGGGCGCGATGGCTTCACCCTCGAGGAATAACCCCACCCATTTCGTATAGTCACTAATGCAGGGGGAAAACAGGGCATTTGGCTTTGTTATGTAAAGCAAATTTGACGCTCCACAAGCCCGTGTGCTATTCTTCCCAAGGTCAGCGCAGGTTCAGGAGGAAAACATGATCCGCGAGCGGGTCGCTGAGAGCGTATACACCTTCACCAGCGAAATGTACGCCTCGGTAAACGCCGGTGCCGTGATCGGCTCCAATTGGTCCGTCCTCGTCGATACACTTCCGTTTCCCGAAGAAACCAAGCAAATCAGGGACTTCATTGAACGGGATCTGGAAAACGAGGTCCGCTACATCATCTACACCCACTACCACGCAGACCATGTTTATGGTGCTTGCTTATTTCCAGGGGCCCATGTTCTAGGTCATAAGGAGACGCTTCGCCTGCTGCAAAGTCGTGGGCAGGCGGGATTAAAGCGAGCTAAGTCGGAGAATCGAAGCCTACGGGATATTGAGCTGGTGATGCCGGATTTCACTTTCGATAAGGGCACGATTGGCCTGAACATGGAAGAGCGCACATTGGAGTTGGTCGCATTGCCCGGTCATTCGCCGGATGGTGTGGGGGTGCTGTACCGTGAAGAAAAGGTGCTCTTTGCCGGCGACGTGATGATGGATGTCCCCTATTTCGTGGATGGCGACTACGATCAGATGACGGACAGTCTCAAGCGGATCACCAAGATGAAGCTGGAGAGCCTGGTCCAGGGCCATGGCGATGTGATCCTCCGCGGTGAGGTCGGCACGGTTGCCAAGGAGAACCTCAGCTACCTCAAATGCCTGGCAAAAGGGGTTCGGCAAGCGGGCCGACGCAAGGACCCCACCGAGACACTTTATGATGTGGATGTCGAAGAATGTGGCAAGAGTCGAATTCTGTTGAACGGATTGGCTGAGGAGCTCCATCGCCGCAACCTGGAGGCCCTGCTGGTCCATTGGTATCCAGATAAAGCAGAGACCTTGGCCTGATGCAGAAGTACCTCATCGTATTTGATGGCGGCAGTAAGGGTAATCCGGGTCCAGCCTACGGCTCGTTTTTCATACAACCCTGGCGGGATAAGTCCGGCATCATCGAACGGCTTCAGTTCGGCAATGGCACCAACAACGAAGCTGAATATATGGCGCTGATCGCGGCCCTGCGCTCGCTGCTTGCCTTCCTCGCAGGCATTGACACCAACCCGGAGGAGACGGCATTGGAGATCCGGGGAGACAGCCAATTGGTGCTCCGGCAGGTCAAGGGGCAATGGAAAGCCAAGGACGCCCGCATGCGAGCGCTCCGGGATGAAGTGGTCCAATTAGTGGATCGCTTTGGCCGTGTTCGTCTCAAGGAACAGCCAAGGGAGAAAATCGTCGAGCGGCTCGGCCATTGACCGTGTCAGCCTGGCTATGGCATAATCGAAAAAGCTGAATACAAGGCTGTGATGGAGAGGAGTAGTCGGCGCGGAGGCTGAGAGCGAGCCCGGGATGGTGGAAGCCGGGTCAGCTGGCGCAGGCGAAAATCACTCCGGAGCTGTGACCTGAACGCGAACAGCAAGTAGGGGAGCTCGGGTTCGTCCGCCGTTAGCCGGACGCGAGTATGAACGTTTTGTGGGAGTACTCGGCTGAGCGCCCGCCGATAGGCGGGCAGCGGGGTGGTACCGCGGGAGATCAATTGCTCTCGTCCCGGCAGGGACGGGGGTTTTTTGTTTTTGGATCCAGCGTTCTATAGGACGGCAGGAAAGGCGGTCAGCATGACAGAGCTTTTGTATTTTGATGACAGCTATCAGCGGAAATTTGAAGCGACAGTTCAAGAGGTCGAAGGCCAGAGGGTGCTGCTGGATCAAACCGCCTTTTACCCTGGCGGCGGCGGACAGCCCTCGGACATGGGTTTGCTTAAATCAGACGATCAATCCTGGCCGGTGACCAAAGTAAAGAAGCAAGGAAACAGCGTGTGGCACACGGTGGAGGGTGATCCGCCCTCGCCTGGAACCAGGGTCACCGGCGAACTGGATTGGGATCGTCGCTACCAGCTGATGAGAACGCACACTGCCATGCACATCCTCTGCGGGGTGATCTGGCGCGATTACCAGGTGAGCGTGACTGGCGGGAATATGGATCCGCTCCGGGGCCGCATGGATTTCGAATTCGACAGCATGACCCGGGAGCTGGCCGACGAGATCGAGGAGAAAATCAACCAGGAGGTCGAGGCATCCCGTCCGGTGACGACGGACATCCTGCCGCGGGAGGAAGCCTTTCAGATCCCGGACCTCATTCGAACCAAAATTAATCTTCTGCCGGAGGGCATCAACGAGGTCCGGGTGGTTGAGATCGAAGGACTGGATTTGCAGGCCGATGGCGGCACCCATGTGGCAAATACGGAAGAGGTCGGTCGCATCCGGGTGACGGATTACAAGAGCAAAGGCGCCAATAACAAGCGTATCGTCGTTGAGCTAGAGGCATAGGTGAAGGATGTTTAAGCCAGTTTCCAGTCAAGTTGATTTTGTCAAGCTCGAGCATGAAACCCTGGACTTCTGGAAAGCCAGCCAGGCCTTCGAGAAGCTGACAAAGCTGCGAGAAGATGCCCCTCGGTGGTCCTTCATCGATGGCCCGATCACAGCCAACAATCCGATGGGTGTGCACCACGGTTGGGGCCGCACCTACAAGGATTTGTTCCAGCGCTTCAAAGCCATGCAGGGACACAAGCTGCGCTACCAGAACGGCTTTGACTGTCAGGGCCTTTGGGTCGAGGTGAACGTTGAACGGGAGATGGGCTTCAGTTCAAAGCGGGATATTGAAGAGTTCGGCCTGGCCAAGTTTGTGAATTTATGCAAACAGCGTGTGCTGAAATATGCAGCCGTGCAAACCGAACAGAGCGAGCGGCTGGGCTACTGGATGGAGTGGAACGATCCGGAGCGGCTGCGCCGGCTCGAGCAGGGGCTGGCAGAGGATCCAATGCAGGAGATAACCTACCAGGGACCTGCGGGCGAAATCACGGACAGTGTGGAGGGCGTGGTCGGCCGGCTCGGTTTGCCGGAGCTGGGCGGCTCTTATTTCACCTTTTCTGATGTCAATAACTACACCATTTGGTCTGTCCTCAAATCCTGCCATGATCGGGGCTGGATTTACAAAGGCCGGGACGTGATGCCCTGGTGCCCACGCTGCGGCACAGGCATCAGCCAGCACGAAATCGTGACCGAGGGATACCAGGAGCTCACTCATCGAAGTGTGGTAGTGCGTTTCCCGCTCACGGATAAACCCGGCGAGAGCCTTTTGGTCTGGACCACGACGCCCTGGACCCTGACCAGCAATGTGGCGGCGGCTGTTGGCCCGGAGCTTGACTACGTCAAGGTTCAGCAGGGTGATGAAATTTTCTATCTCAGCAAGGGCACGGTTTCCATGTTGAGGGGCGATTTCGAGGTTGTGCAGGAATTAAAGGGCTCCGACATGGAGGGCTGGCGCTACCAGGGGCCATTTGATGAGCTGCCAGCCAATCTGCAAGCCGGCGTCGCCGAAGCCCATCGCGTTTTGTTGTGGGAGGAAGTCGGCGAGGAGGAGGGCACTGGAATCGTACATATCGCGCCGGGCTGCGGCGCGGAGGATTTTGAGCTGGCGCATGAGCAAGGTCTACCGGTGGTGGCTCCATTGGATGAGAACGGTGTCTTTGTGGACGGCTTTGACTGGTTGACGGGCCTGGCGGTTGACGAGGTGTCCGAGCCCATCTTCGATCATCTCAAAGAGAAGGGATTGCGCTACAGTCTCAGCGATTACACCCACCGCTATCCCGTTTGCTGGCGCTGCCAGTCCGAGTTGGTCTTCCGGCTGGTCGATGAGTGGTTCATCAATATGGGTGACCAGCTCGATAAGCCATACGAGCAGGTTACGGA
>JBKHKF010000139.1:0-6910 GCA_046537745.1 Anaerolineales bacterium
CTTCGAGGGCGAAGAGGTCAATTACTGGGACGAGGAAGAACTACAAGCGTGGAAGGAAAAGGATCCTATTAGCCGGCTTGGCGACAGTCTCATTGAAGGCGGACTGGTCGAGGAAAGCGATCTGAACCAGATACAGCAGGAGGTGGCCGATGAGATCGAGGCTGCCGTCGAGTTCGCCGAATCAAGCGAGATGCCTGACCCGGAAGATGCGCTCAATGACGTCTTTACCGAACGGATTGCGGGCTAAAGGGATAGGGAGGATTCAAGATGACTGAAAAAAGTTTCATGATGGCAGTGCGCGATGCGATGCGCGATGAGATGGAAGAAGATCCGAACCTGTTTCTGATTGGCGAGGATGTCGGCCCTTACGGCGGCGAACATGGGCAAACAAAGGATTTGTGGGAACAGTTTGGTGATGACCGGGTGCGGGATGCACCTATCTCTGAGAACGCCATCATCGGCTGTGCCTTGGGAGCGGCCATGACCGGCAGCCGCGCCATTGCAGAGATCCCGTTCGGCGATTTCCTGGGCGTCTGTATGGATCAGGTTTACAACCAGGCGGCCAAGATCCGCTACATGACTGGGGGGCAAGCAACCGTGCCGCTGGTGATTCGTACCACCATGGGGGGGTACATGGGTGCAGCCCAGCAGCACTCTCAGTGTCTGGCTTCCTGGTTTGTTCACACGCCAGGCATAAAGGTGGTCATTCCTTCCAATCCGGCCGATGCCTACGGGCTGCTGCGGTCCGCCTTGCGTGACGGCAACCCGGTGATGTTCTTCGAGCATAAAGGCTTGTACTCGCAAAAAGGCGATGTGCCCGATGACCCGGACTTCCTCGTTCCTTTAGGCGTGGCAAAGATCGTGAGAGAGGGCTCAGATTGCACTGTGGTCGCTACCGGTTTGCAGGTGAGCAAGGCGCAAGAAGCCGCTAAGAAACTTGCGGATGAAGGTATCGAAATCGAGATCATCGATCCTCGGACTATTAATCCGCTTGATGAAGAAACCATTCTTGATTCGGTCAAGAAAACCAACCATGTGGTCATCGTCCACGAAGAATGGACCAACGGTGGTTACGGCGGAGAGATCGCGGCCCGGATTGCTGACAAAGCACTGCTTTACCTGGACGGCCCGATCAAGAGGGTCGGTGCCAAGCATACTCCGATCCCCTTCAGCCCAAGCCTTGAGAATTACGTACTTCCGCAAGTGGAGGACATCGTTGAAGCCGTTAAGGGCACGATGATTTGATCGATTCCTACCGTTCGCTGTTTGAAAAGGAGGAGCGATGACAGACAAAAAGAAGCTAAATGTCGGCTTGATTGGACATCGTTTTATGGGCCGCGCGCACACCCATGGTTATACCGATGTGACTTTGTTCTTCGAGCCCAAAGCCATACCAATTAAGCACACATTATGTGCGCTTGGAGATGATTTGCCCCAGGTTGCGGATCGGTGGGGATTTTCGAACTGGTCGAATGACTGGGAAGAGGTCGTCGCCAACCCGGATATCGACATGATCGACATTTGCGCCCCCAGCACACTGCATAAAGAGATTTCGATCGCGGCGGCCGAAGCGGGCAAGCACGTATTCTGCGAAAAACCGTTAGCGCTCAATTTGCCGGATGCGCGCGAAATGCTGGAGGCGGTTCAGGAGGCCGGAGTTACTCATAGCGTCGGTTTTAACTATCGCAAGGTGCCGGCAATCGCCTTTGCCAAGAAGCTGATCGACGAGGGCAAGATCGGGCGGATCTTTCATTTCCGCGGCATGTACTCGCAGGATTGGCTGGTTGACCCGGAATTTCCTCTGGCCTGGCGTTTACGTGAGGAGGCTGCTGGTGGCGGCTCATCATGGGACCTTGGAGCACATGTTGTTGATACTGCTCGGTACCTTATCGGTGAACTCGAGGAAGTGGCAGGGTTCCAAACTACCTTTATCAAAGAACGCCCCATCGCCGTAGTTGAGGATGGGCTGTATGCAGAAGCGGGTGAAGAGATGGGCGAAGTAACCGTCGACGACGCCACCTCCTTCCTCGCTCGCTTTGAAAATGGTGCCATGGGCGTTTTTGAAATGACCCGTTACGGCACGGGCCATCGCAATCAAAATCGGATTGAGGTCTATGGCAGTAAAGGTGGTTTGATCTGGAACGGTTTTGAGGAGATGAACGACCTCTATTACTACGATCGTTCGGATCCGGCTGGAGAACAAGGATTCAAGCTCTTACAGGTCGGCGAAGGTATCCATCCATACGCTGGAAACTACTTCCCGGCAGGTCACATCATCGGTTTTGGTGAGACTTTTATCCATGAGGTGCTTGATTTCGTCAACGCGATTGCGGATGGCGAACAAGCCGATCCCTCTTTTGCTGACGGGCTGCGTGCTCAGGAAATCCTGGTAGCGGTGGATCGTTCAGCGGATGAAAAGCGCTGGGTTTCCATTTCAGAACTGCAGTCATAAGGCGATTTGATCTGGAAGGAGCAAGCTATGGCAATTTCAAAGGAAACCTTCGAGAAGCATCGAGCAAAAACGCTGCAGATGTTCGACCAGGCGGGAATCGTCCTGACTCAGGAAGAAGCCGAGAATATCGAGGTAGCTGACTTTGGCCTGGACGATTTGGACAGATCCGCCCTCCAGTTGATTACCTACATCAATACCGAACGGGTTTGCGCCAAGGAATTGGTGCTATTCCCGGGACAAACTTGTCCCGAACACCTGCATCCGCCTGCCTACGGTGGACCCGGCAAGGAAGAAACGTTCCGCTGTCGGCAGGGTGAGGTGTATCTCTATGTTGAAGGGGAACCTACTCCGGATCCCGTGGCCGTTCCACCCAGTGGGGATGAAGACTACTACACCGTATGGCATGAGATCGTGCTGAAGCCAGGCGAGCAATACACCATCTACCCTGAAACGCTTCATTGGTTCCAGGCAGGGCCGGAGGGCTGCATCGTGTCGGAGTTCTCCACCCGAAACACCGATGATTTTGATGTCTTTACCGATCCCCGTATCAAACGGGAACCCGAGGTGGAGAGCTAACAGCCGGCGCGGTCGCCGGGTTGATTGGTCACCAGACAAAGTTGCGAGACTGAAGGGAGGTCGCACCCATACATCATGAGCGACGATGGCAAACAAGCGGAGTCATCCGAGATGAATCGGAGAGAAGGTGCTGAGGCGGGTAAAGCCTTGCTTCGTGCTCGCGGCCTGACAAAGATCTTCGGTGGCACTGTCGCTCTGAGCGGAGTCGATATCGACGTTTATCGAGGTGAGGTGGTGGCAGTTGTCGGCGAAAATGGTGCCGGCAAATCGACCTTGAAGAACCTGCTGGTCGGTTTGTTCCCCCCTGACAAAGGCACTCTGGAGCTGAATGGGACGACCTTGAAGGATTTCAAAGCGGCCGATCAAGGGATAGCAGCCGTACACCAGGAGTTCAGCTTGTTCGGCAGCTTATCGGTGGCGGAGAACATCTGCATAAACGAGCTACCGGGTACAGCTGGTAAGGTCGATTGGGATGAGACACGTCATATCGCCGAAGAACATCTGGATATGGTTGCCAGCCACCTGGATCCGGATATTCCCGTCGAGAGGCTGAGTACGGGAGAGCAGCAGCTGGTAGAAGTCGCCAAAGCATTACGGCAAGCCAACAACCTACTGATATTGGACGAGCCTACGACATCGCTAACCGAACCAGAGCGCATCCGGCTGTTTAAGGTTATCCGGAACTTGCGCGAACGGGGCTTGGCCATGATCTTCATCTCCCACTTTATCGACGAAGTTTATGAAATCTCAGACCGAATAGTAGTGTTGCGCGACGGTGAACGCGTGGGCGGTGCTCCGACGGCTGAAATGAAAAAACACCATCTCGAGGAGTTGATGGTTGGCCGTCCCCTGTCTGAGCTGCAGGTTGAGACTGGGAAACCATCTGATGAAGTGGTGCTTAGCGTCTCCAATGTTCAATCGGAGAAAATCCACGACATTTCATTCGAGCTTCACAGAGGTGAAATTTTAGGACTGGCCGGCTTGATGGGGGCAGGTAGGACGGAACTTGTAGAAGCTATCTATGGTTTGCGGCCTGCAAGGGTGGAGATCGAGGTTGATGGAAGGCGGGTGGAGCATCCAAATCCGACCATCATGAAAGAACTGGGCGTGGCCTTTGTTCCCGAAGATCGACGGCGTCACGGTTTATTCGGCATTCGTCCGTTGCGTGAGAACGTGACAGCGGCAGCGCTGAACGAGTTAGTCGAACGGGTTGTGCCTGGTTTAGGCTTCCGAGGCGAGCGGGCTGCGGCTGCCGAGATTACTGAGGGGATGAGTGTCGTCCACCCTGGGCTTGAGCATCCGATTAATGAGCTCTCGGGTGGCAACCAGCAGAAAGCGCTGCTGGGTCGCTGGCTGGCGATTGAACCAAAGATATGCATTCTGGATGACTCCACTAGGGGCGTGGATATTGGTGCTAAGGAGGAGATCCACAATCTGGTTGGTGAGCTGGCCCGTCAAGGACTCGGTGTGATCTTCGTCTCCTCTGAGATGACAGAACTGTTGCAGCTGGCTCATCGGATCATCGTCTTGCAGAAAGGTAAGGCGGTTGCCGAGTTTGATCGGCCCGAATTCGATCCTCGGCGAATTATTGAGGCGGCGGCCTCGGCACAAGGCGGAGGCACCAATGGCAGGTAAGGGCAATAATCGACCGGGTGGATTTAAGGCGTTGATAAAAGCAATCCGGAACGCCCGTTGGTTGGCCGTGCTTTTGGGAATCATCATTCTGGGATTGGTCTTCAGCAATTTGTCACCGGCCTTTCTGAAATTTAAGAATCTTCAGAATATATCCGTTCAAGCTGCCGTCACCGGCGTGATGGCAGTAGGCATGACCTTTGTCATCATGACCGCTGGTATTGATATCTCCGTGGGAGCCAATCTGTTCCTGACTTTGGCCATGGTCGCCTGGGTCGCCCTTAATGGACCTGATCCTTATGGGTCTTTCGCCAGTTATCCCTTGGCGTTGTTCTTAGGGGCGTTTTTTGGATTAGGCAACGGCTTGATCATCAATTATTTGGGGATCAATCCGCTGGTCACAACGCTAGCCACGCTCACGGCCTATCGCGGCATGGCGATTCACATCACTGAAGCACGCATTATGACCGTCCCGCAGGAGGTCCGTTTCCTGGGAGTGGGAAAGCTGGGCCCGGTGCCGATTCCGATCATCCTGGCTTTACTGGTTGTGGTGGCTGGTGCGCTGGTGCTCCACTACACGCGCTTTGGGCGCTATGTGCTTGCCATCGGCTCATCGCAGCAGTCAGCCCGTGAAACGGGTCTGCCTGTCCGCAAAGTGCTCATTGGAGTCTATGCCATAGCCGGCGCAACCTCCGGTATTGGCGCCATGATCTTGCTAGGACGGGTGGGTGCAGTTCAGTCCGATCTAGGCATTGGGATTGAATTCACCGTCATCACTGCCGTTGTTTTGGGTGGAACCTACCTTTCCGGCGGACGGGGTTCAATGATTGGCAGTCTGATGGGAGCTATCCTACTCGTCATGACCAATAACGGGCTAAATCTAATTGGCGCTTCCCCCTTTATTTACGACATCGTCCGGGGTGGGGTGCTTATCGGTGCTGTTAGCCTGGACCGAGCGGCCACCGCTGACTTAATGAGTGAATGGCTACCCGCGTTTCGGCGGCTTGTATCCAGTGAAAACTAGAGACCGTCCCCACTCGATCAAAAGGAGGACTTTGAAAGGAGGAGTGCATCCAAATTGAAAAAAATTGAATGGTTTTGGAGGGGGAGAATCGATATATCTTTCAAGGAGGAAAGGTCAGATGAGACGCACTATCAAACTATTACTGCTGGCCATAATGGCCCTGTCGGTCATTCTGTCGGCCTGCCAGCCGGCAGCGACAGTCGAGCCTGAAGAAGGAGAGCCGACAGGTGATGGCTACACCATCGGCGTATCGCTGGACGCGCTGTTCCTGGGCCGTCAGGCCGAGATGGAGGGCGTGCGCGCGGCGGCCGAGGAAAACGGTGTCGAGCTGCTGGAATCGGTGGCTGACAACGATCCGCAGGAGCAGAATGCGCAGATCGAGTCCTTCATCAACCAGGGCGTAGATGCGCTGATGATTGTGCCGGTGGACAACGCGGCCATTCTGACGGCGATCGACGCGGCCGAGGAGGCCGGCATCCCGGTGGTGACCTTCGACCGGAAGGTGGATCATCCGTGGATCTCCTATCACAGCGGGCTGGATTCCTACTCGGATGGCTATGCCTGCGGCGAGTACATGGCCGAGCAGAACGACGGTGAGCCGCACGAGATCCTGGAGTTGTTGGGTGCGCTGAACGACGACAACGCCATCCAGCGGCGGGACGGCTTCGAGCAGGCCCTGGCAGATGCAGGCGCCGATAACCTTGAGATCAACCAGGCGCCGACGGATTGGAACGCGGAGCAGGCACTGGCGGCGGTGGAAAACGCCTTCCAGGGGAATCCGGATATCTGGGCGGTGCAGGTGCCGTCCGACTTCATGCAGGACAGCATCAAGACCGCGCTGGAAGGTGCGGACGCCCTGCATGATGTTGGTGAGCCGGGTCACGTGATCGTGTGCACCATCGATGGAGCGGAACCGGGCTACCGGGCCGTGGTCGAGGGTTGGACCGACGCGGTGGTGGCCCTGCCGCTCAACCAGCTCGGACGCGCAGCTCTTGAGAACGCAGTTGTGGTGATCGAAGGCGGCGAACCTGAAGTCGAGGATGAACGCTTCCCCGGCACCCTGTACACATGGGAGAACGCCGAGGAGAACGCTGACGAGATCTGGGGCGCAGAAGCTTATGAAGGCCCCAAAGAAGAGGGCGAGGCGGCATCTGGTGAGGGGCTGACCTTTGGCGTATCGCTGGACGCGCTGTTCCTGGGCCGTCAGGCCGAGATGGAGGGCGTGC
>JBKHKF010000140.1:0-6905 GCA_046537745.1 Anaerolineales bacterium
ATCGTGCCCACATTCATGTGCGGCTTCGTTCGTTCGAATTTCTCCTTGGACATGATCCTTCATTCTCCTTGTGGTGATAACCGGGATCACCTGGCTGACGAGTATCTAGAGCCCCCAATGGGATTTGAACCCATGGCCTCGTTCTTACCAAGAACGCGCTCTACCCCTGAGCTATGGGGGCCTGGCGCTCGCCCCGACGCGAGCACACGCTGACCAAGTAGGTCAGCGGAGTGGGCGGTGAAGGATTCGAACCTCCGTAGGCTTATGCCAGCTGATTTACAGTCAGCCCCCTTTGGCCACTTGGGTAACCGCCCAGACCAGACCGTTAGCGGCTGGCGACCGGGACCCAATCTCCTCGGTCCCGGTCGATAACCGTCAACGGAAGCCGACGACGGGGGTCGAACCCGTAACCTACCGCTTACAAGGCGGTCGCTCTGCCATTGAGCTACGTCGGCGTTAAAAACGCGCCGTTCCCTCTTGGCGCATGCCGATTATACCAGAGGATTGACCTTCCTCAAGGCCCTTCAAATGTCAGTCTTGCACCGGTTTGGCGGGCGCCGGATAGCCCCTCGCCGCCAAAATAAAATACAGCGCAACAGCACCGGCGGCGGCCGCGTTCAACGATTCAATTTTCCCTCGCATCGGCAGTCTCACCAGAAAATCGCAGGATTCACGCACCAACCGGCGCATGCCTTCGCCCTCGCTGCCGACCACCAACCCCATCGGCCCCTTGAGATCAGCCTTTCCGATAGGTCGCGCCGCCAGGCCTCCCTCCAGACCGGTGATCCAGATCTCCTGTTCCTTGAGCCAGTCGATGGACTGGGCAAGATTAGCCTGACCGATCAGCAGATGCTCGCTCGCGCCGGAGGAAGCGCTGACCACTGAAGGCGTAATGCTGGCGCTTCGACGCAGCGGCAAAATCACACCATGAACCCCGACGGCCTCCGCCGTGCGCAACAGAGTAGCCACATTTTGCGGGTCTTGGAGCACATCCAGAAGCAGGAACCAGGGCGGTTCCCCCCTGACGTTCGCTCGCGCGAGCATGTCTTCAAGATCCACATAAGGATAAGCTGAAACCCGCAGCATCACCCCTTGTGCATTGCCGGGGATCGCGTCAAATCGATGACGTGAGACTCGTTCGACAGGGATTGCGAACTCTTCAGCCAACGCTGTGATCTGGTCCAGGCGCTCGTCCTTCTCGAGGTTTTCTGCCAGCATCAACTGATGATAGGAGCGGCGTCCAGCTCGCAAAGCCTCCAGCACTGGATTGCGACCGTAGAGGACCTCAGTGGACATGGCGAATCTGCTCCAGTAAAGCCGAGGCTAGCCTCTGGCCTTGTGCCAGACTGCCCCATCCTTTCGATCTTCGATCTCAATACCATGTTCCGTCAGTTGATCGCGGATCCGATCTGCCAGCTCAAACTGCCTGGCCTCCCGCAGCTGGTCACGCACTTCAAGCAGGAGATCGATGAAAGGCGCCGCCGGCTGGCTCTCCTCGACGGTTTCCTCCAGCCGCAGACCGAGAACCGAGGCCAGCTCAGTCAGCGCGCGCTGCGCCTCTTGAAGCTTGGTCGGGGCGGCCCCGGCATCCCTGGCTTTGTTGATAGACCTCACTAATTCAAATAAGGCGCTCAAGGCACCGGGCGTGTTGAAATCATCGTCCATCGACTCCAGGAACTGCTCTTCGGTCGCCACCCTCTGATCGGCCAGCTGCGCCTCCGCAGTTTCGTTACCTTCAGCAGCAGGATCCGCCGGGCGCAAGGCTGAGCGCAATCGCTGCAAAGCTGATTCCCCCTGCTGAACAACCTCTTCATTAAAGACCAGCGGGCTGCGATAGTTTCCGTTCAGGATGATCATACGGAGGGCATTTGCTTCATGGGAATCGAGGAACTCCTCCACACTTACCACGTTGCCAATGGACTTGGACATCTTTTCACCGGTGAACTGCAGCATCCCGTTGTGCATCCAGTAGCTCGCAAAGGGTTCGTCGGTGAAGCTTTCCGTCTGGGCAATCTCATTCTCGTGATGCGGGAAGATCAGGTCCGTACCGCCTCCGTGAATGTCGATTTGCTTTCCAAGATAACGGTAGCTCATGGCCGAGCACTCGATATGCCATCCCGGCCGGCCGCGACCCCAGGGGCTATCCCAGGACGGTTCGCCCGGCTTGGCCGACTTCCAAAGGGCAAAATCTGCCGGATCCTCTTTACGCTCATCCACTTCCAACCGCGCGCCAGCCCGCATATCCTCCAGTTGCCGCTTGGAAAGCTTACCGTAATCGTCATCCCGCCGAACGCGGAAGAACACGTCGCCTTCCACCTCATAGGCGTAGTCCTTCTCAATTAGCCCCTGGACCATTTCCAGGATGGTCTCGATTTCCAGTGACACGCGAGGATAGGCGGTCGCAGGCAGGATATTCAGATCCAGCAGAAGCTGTTGGTACTGCCGCACATACTTCTCAGCCAACTCCAGCGGATCCGTGTCCAGCTCGGCCGCCCGGTTGATGACCTTGTCATCCACGTCGGTGTAGTTCATCACATGGATCACGCGGTAGCCCTTGAACTCAAGATAGCGCCGCACCACATCGAACACGATGGAAGACATGGCGTGGCCAACGTGAGCTTTGTCGTAGACCGTGGGGCCGCAGACGTACATGCGGACTTCACCCTCGCTCAACGGCTTAAAGGTTTCTTTTTGTCGGGAAAGTGTATTGTAGACCTTCAATGTCATAGGGCTATGCCTTGCTCCTATTTCGAACTCTCAACATCACTCAGGCCGTGCGAAGATCATACGTCCAGCTGCCGTCTGCAGCACCTTCGTCACCTGCACCTCGACGCTTGAATCAATCAGATCGCGGCCGTTCTCAACGACAACCATCGTGCCATCCTCCAGATAGCCTACGCCCTGGCCGCTCTCCTTACCCTCCTGGATAACCTGAACCTCGAAGTTCTCGCCCGGCAGAAAGACCGCTTTCACAGCGTTAGCCAGTTCATTGATGTTGAGCACCGAGACTCCCTGGAGCTCTGCTACCCGGTTCAAGTTGTAATCGTTGGTCATGATCGGGCAGCGAAGCTGCTTGGCCAGGATGACCAACTTGTCGTCCACATCGCGCACACCTTCAACGTCCAGATCCGTGATACGAACGGGCACACTGCTGTCTTTTTGAAGCTTGTTCAGGATATCAAGCCCGCGCCGACCGCGCTGGCGCCGCAATCCGTCCGCTGAATCCGCGATGTGCTGCAGCTCCACCAAAACAAAAGAAGGCACAAGCATCGGGCCTGCGATGAAGCCGGTGTGAGCGATATCCGCAATGCGGCCATCGATAATCACGCTAGTGTCCAGCAGAACGCGGCGGCTGCCATTTTTCTGGCTGCCCTCTTCCCCGCCGCTCGGAAACCTGGCCCGCAGCAGATCGAGGATGTCATTCTCCCGCGCAATGAAAATAGCGACTCCGAGGTAGCTCAAGACAACCGCTGCGATAAAAGGCAGTAACTGGCCGAAGGGTGCCGGCAGAAGGGACAGAGGAAAAGAAACCAGCGCCGCCACCACCAGGCCGATGACAAGTCCCATCAGACTGGCGAGCAACGTTTGTGCGGAAACCCGTGACATGTAAGCTCGGATGGCTCGAATGGGCCGGGTCGTGAGAAACGGGGTGATAATCAGCCCCGCCAGAGCACCGACCAGGGCAAAAACACTGGCCCAAAGCTCCCTGGAGGCCTGCGCAAGTTCTCCGAGCTCCGCGCCAAGGTAGATGCCACCAATGGCAAGACCCACCATCCCGATCAAGCGAAGGAGGAATTCAATGCTCAATAACATGTTGGCCACCTATCGATAGAAAGAAAACAGGGCGAACGCCCGGTTTTTGGCGCTCACCCTGAGGGGAGCTTTTCTTTCGCTCGGTCTTCCTTGTTTTCCTGCTATTGTGCTGCCGGCAGGTTGGTGTTCAATGATGTCGATCGAGAATAATGAAAGAAATAAAACCGGGCCCTTGACGGCTCTACAAAATGAAATAATCAGAACCGCTCAGGACACATCCAATATAACATGCAGCCTCTGCATCGTCAACGCGCAGCCTCCGGTCTGCCAGCCGTTAGTTAGAATGCAGCGTGCCGCTGCACAGCGGCGCGCTCCCGAACTAAACCCGAAGACCGGACTTAAGGAAGAACGCCAACAAGACGGGGGCTTCCACCTTCATTCAACGGCCATGGACACCCGTCTCCTTCATATTAGAATTGCCAGAACCCTTTTCTGGAGAATCGACAATATCTATGCATATTCTGGTTACAAATGACGATGGTATTCGAGCTCCCGGTTTGCTGGCGCTGGCGCAGCGTCTTCGCTCGCTGGGGGACATCAGTGTTGTTGCGCCTGATCGAAACTGGTCAGCTTCTGGTCATGTCAAGACCATGCATCGTCCGCTTCGCGTCCAGCACACCGAGCTTGCCGATGGCACACCGGCCGTGAGCTCAGACGGCGCGCCCTCCGACTGCGTCGCCTTGGCTTTGCTGGGCCTGGTGGAAGCACCCATCGACCTGCTTGTGTCCGGCATCAATCCAACCGCCAATGTCGGCCACGACCTGACCTACAGCGGAACGGTGACGGCCGCCATGGAAGGTGCAATTGCGGGCGTGCCGAGTATGGCCATCTCGCTCGACACGCCTGATGATTTTGAAGGGCCACTCGATTTTGAGCCGGCCAGCCAGGTGGCGCTCCAGCTTGCTTCCAAACTGATGTCCACGGAACCACCCGAAAAGATGCTCATCAATGTGAACGTGCCTTTCGGCCCTGCCGCGGCCAATGCCCCTTGGTCGATGACCCGCCAGGGCCTGCGGATTTATCGGGATCAATTGGTGAAACGACGGGATCCACGCGGTCGGCCCTACTATTGGATCGGCGGTGATCCACCTTCCGGCGTACTTGAAGCAGGCACGGATTTCTGGGCGCTCGATCAGGGCCTTGTTTCCATCACTCCGCTTAAACTGGATTTCACCGATTACGGTTCAACCGACACATTCCAAAGCCTGCTGCTGGGAAGCTAACTTCCCGCTCGTTTGACCGACCTACCTATCCCGACTAGAATGGAACACCATGGCACTTCAGCAGGGCGACATCCTCAACGACCGTTACCGAATTGATGGCCGGCTTGGCAAGGGCGGCATGGGCGCGGTGTACCTTGCCTATGATCAAACGCTGAACATCAAAGTCGCGCTTAAAGAGAACCTGAATCTCAATCCGGAATCGGAACGCCAATTCAAGCGGGAAGCCTCGCTGCTCGCCGGTCTCCGTCATCCCAACTTGCCGCGGGTGACGGATCACTTCATCCTGGAGGGCCGGCAGTACCTGGTGATGGACTTCATCGAAGGGGAAGATCTGCATCACCGGACTAAACGTCAACCCCCCAGCGTGGATGATGTGATCGGCTGGGTCAGTGAGGTAGCGGACGCGCTCTCGTACCTGCACAGCCGCCAGCCCCCCGTCATCCACAGGGACATCAAACCGGCCAATATCAAGCTCACCCCTGATGGCAATGTGGTGTTGGTGGACTTCGGCCTGGCCAAGATCTTCGACCATCAGCAAACCTCCACCGGCGCGCGTGGCTTGACGCCAGGCTACTCCCCGCCCGAACAGTACGGCTCGGGTCGGACCGACGCTCGCAGCGACCAGTACGCTTTAGCGGCCACCACCTATGCCCTGATGACCGGCAAGGCCCCGGTTGACAGTATTGAACGGATGATGGGAAATGAGGATCTTGCTCCCCCGAGGAGTATTAAAGAGAATATCCCCGAGCACGTGGACGAAACTCTGTCCATCGCTCTTTCCATCAGCAAAGAAGATCGCTTCCCCGATATTAAATCCTTCGCGTCGAGCCTTCGCGGCGAAGTCGCCGCCAAAACCGTAATTGCAAGGGACGCCCCCAAGGCTAAGGACGGCGGGCGCAACTGGCTGCTTTGGGCCGGGGCTGGCGCCGGGGTGCTTGGTGTAGGCATTGTGCTGATTGCTTTGTTGATCGCCTTCGGCGGGGATCTGACGGCGATGGTGGGTGGAGGGGATCCAAGCCCGACGCCCTCTCAGAACGTGGTTTCCAACCAACCGACGGCCGACCAGCAAGCGACACCCACCGAGCTTCCTACCCGATCGCCAACTGCCACGGCCGCTGAAGCGCCCACGGCAACCGCCGAGCCCACCGAAGAGCTCGATCTGCCTGGCGGCGGTGGGAGAATTGCCTTCGTCAGCGATCGCGAGGATGGGCGCACCCTGCAGCTATGGACGATCCGGCCAGACGGCCAGGATCCAACACAGCTGACCTTTGGTCCTGGTAACAAACAGGATCCCGATTGGTCGCCGGATGGCCAGCGAATTCTTTTCGTGGCAGATGGCGGCACCGATGATTTTGGAAATGATCTGGGGCTGGATATCTGGGTTATTAATGCCGACGGCACCGGCATCCAAAACGTCACTCATCATCCCGGCGATGACGTTCAGCCCGAATGGTCACCCGATGGAGAAACCATTGCCTTTACCAGCAACCGGGTCAACGAATTGGATCAGATCTTTCTGATGCCGACCGATTGTCTCGATCAGGAAGAGGGGGCCTGCTGGGATGTCGATGTGCGCAATCTTTCAGCGGGTTTCGCCGTCGAATCAAGCCCCGCCTGGTCCAATGACGGCGAAACGATTGCCGTCTCCGCCTCTATCAATGATGCACCTGGGCGGATTTTCCTGCGCAGTCCCTTCCCGAGCGAGCCCACCAGGTTTGATCCCACCGACCGGATCATCGGCGCCCAGGATTTATCCTGGTCGCCGGATGGGGAGCTTATTGCCTACACATGGGTCCAGCCTGGATCCAACGAAATTTATTTGGCCCGAATGTCCGATCGAGGCCGCAATCCGGTCAAACTCACCAGCAG
>JBKHKF010000141.1:0-6871 GCA_046537745.1 Anaerolineales bacterium
GTGATATCGCTTGGTGACAGCGACTTCATGTGGGGTGTGGCATTCCGTGAATTTGATGACGTGGTAATCGAAGTCGAAGCCAGGCAGGTCCGCGCGCCGGCCAACGATAACAACGCCTATGGCGTGATGTGCCGGGTCCAGGATAACGGCGATGGCTACATGTTGCGAGTTTCCGGCGATGGCTTTTACGCCATCCACAAGTGGTCGAACGATGAGCTGGTTTCGCTGGTGGATTGGACCACCTCTGACGTCATTCGTCTGGGCAACAGCACGAACAGGATCCGTGCCACCTGCGATGGTCCAGAGCTTATCCTGGAAGTAAATGGGCAGCAACTGGCGACTGCACAAGACCAGGAATTCTCCTTTGGGGATCTGGCACTGAGCGCCACCTCTTTCGAAGAGGAACCAACCGAGGTGCACTTCGACAATCTGGTGGTGACGGCGCCATAAAATAACTACCAGTCACAACATGAAGGGCAGGACTTGAGATGTTCCGCCGGCGGAATACCGGAGCTTTGCGCCGCGCATTGCAGCGATCCAAGGACCCAGAATTGGCTGCGCTCTACGATGATCTTTCCGAACGAAGGGAGCGGGTGGCCGCGCTTGAACTGGAGTTGTTTGAGGCGCGCTCAGACTTGGCCGCTTTTGAGGTGAAGGTCGAAAGGCGTCTCGGCAGTCTGCAGGATCGGGTGGAACAACTGGAGAAGGAACTGAAGCAGGCCAGGCGGCAAGCTGCACGGCGGGCTCAATGGGGGGATCGAGTGGACCGCGGCGAGGTTCCCTATGATGTGCTGGAACAATTCGAGCGCACCTGGCGGCGTTCAGCACCCCCGGCAGCCGATATCAAGGAAAAAAAGCTCGATAAAAGCTCCCGCGAAGAGATCAAGCTCCTGTATCGAAGATTGGCAAAGCGATTTCATCCCGATTTAACGGTCGACCCCGAGGAAAAGAAATATCGGGAGGGGGTCATGGCCCAGGTCAACGAAGCCTACGCACAAGGCAACCTGGCCAGGCTGCACAAGCTGTCCGAGATGCCCGATCGACCGATGCCGGAGGTGGAGCGCACGCGAGAGCAGGTTATCGTGGATCTGCGGGCAGAGATCCGCCGACTCGACGGTGTGATCCACCAACTGCGCAGTTCGCTGGACCGGCTGACCAGGTCCAGCGAGGTGCAGCTGATGCTCGAAGCTTCCATGGCGGAACGGCAGGGCAGGGATCTGGTCGCGGAGATGGCTTCGGATTTGCGGCAGCAGATCGCGGAGATGGAAGCCGAGCTCGCTGAACTTACGTAGATCATGCTTTAGGAGAGATGATGGTTGATTTCATTCACCGTCCGGGATTCCTCGGTACGGGGGCTAATCTGGCAACGGACTTTGCGCTGGTGCTGATGGCGCTTGTAGCCGTGAATTTCACCGTGGGGTTCTGGCTGGCCCGGCGCGGCCGCTATCACGCCCATAAGTGGGTGCAGACTGGCGGAGGGTTTGTGGTGCTCGTTTTGGTCCTGTGGCTGATGATCCTACCCTACCGCGACTTCATCACGCCCGGCATTCCGGCCAGGTTGGCGGAGCCATTTTACTGGCTCACCACCCTGCACGCGCTGGTGGGTGTAGTGGCCTTGATTTTCGGGACATTTGTCATTCTACGAGGCCACGGACTTGTTCCGGCGTTCTTGAAGTTTAACGACTACAAGCCTTTTATGCGCTGGGCTTATGGCCTGTTCATCACCACTATCCTGCTTGGTTTTGGTGTGTACGTCCTTTGGTTTGTCACCAATCCCAACCCCCCTACATTCTGAGCATTCCATTAATTAGGCCGCCAGTGCTTGTTGCCCGCTTGCCCTCTGGAAACGGAAGAATTAGTCTGCGTTTTCTGGATCTTGCTCGGAAAAAATGCGCAGCCACTTCTCGAGCTCCTCTGGTGGAGGCGGCGGCGGCTTCTCTGGATCTGGGTCTTCGCGGCGTGGAGCCGTCAGCTGCCGGGCAAACTCTTCACTGCGCTGGATCGAGGCGCCTGAACCACGTGCCGCGCGGCGTACGCTCCGGTCAGAGGACACGACCGTCCAATTCTTGGCGCCGCCTCCAAGCTGGATGAGATGGCGCCGAATGGCCTGATCCGCTGAGCTGGCCGAAGGAACAAAGTGCACCGTCAGCCCTGACTGCGGCCTCGGGTCCCGGCCCAGGGGGGCAGCTTTATCAAAGTAAACCGTGGCGCGTCGGCCGGTCCGCCGACAATATTCAATGAGCCGCTCGATCAATTGGTGTTCGTCGTCGGGATCGGAGAGCTCGATTTCCTTCATTTGTCCAATCAGATTGTGTCCATCGATAAGCAAGGGCATACGGAGCTTCGTATCTCTCCCATAAGTTTGGTTGGTGATTGATCCCCAGGTATGCTATCATCCGCGAACATGGGAAGCGTACGTCGCAAGGGCTGGCGCCAGTATATCCCCTTTCTCGTCTTGAACGTGGTGGTGTCCGCCATCACGGTTCTTTTGGTATTGGCCTTGTGGAACCCCGGCGTCCAAGTTGAATTACCAACCCCGACACCGACGTTGCCCGCGCAGGCGGTGGCCGCCAGCGCCGTGCCAACGGCGACTGCCACAGTCCCTCCCTCCCCAACCCCGCAAACGTACACGGTTCAACCCGGGGATTCGATGAACGGCATCGCCCTGGAGCTTGGGGTATCGACGGAAGATCTGATGGCGGCCAATGGCCTGACCGATCCTGACACATTAAGTGCTGGCCAGGTGCTTCAGGTTCCATCCGTTGGAGAGAGTACTCAAGCGCAAGCGACTCAGGTTCCGACCGCAGCGCCTCAGCCGACGGAAGGCGACGGTGAAGGGCCGGAAGTGGAGATTCGCGGCGTGGTGAGTCCGGGGGATATCGATGAAGAGGCGGTCCGATTGCTCAACACCGGAGGCGTGGCGAATATGGCGGGCTGGACCCTGGAGGATGGAGAGGGCAACACCTACACCTTCCCCGCCTTCACGCTGCACAACGGCGCCGTCAGCGTTCACACCCGCAGCGGCACCGACACGGTCATCGATTTGTATTGGGGCCGACCCGAAGCGGTGTGGCTTCCCGGCAGCACCATTACACTGAACAACTCGGCCGGGGAAGTGCAGTCCACATTCAATGTACCCGGAAACTGACTGCCTCCGACAGGGGCTAAAGGAGATGATGGAACAGCCCAAGAGCAGGAACGTATAAGTGAGCGGGCTTTCTTGGCTGGCACGTCGCCAGCTTGACCGAGCCATCGCCCGCGGCGATCTCGCCGATTTCGAGGGGAAGGGTAAGCCCTTCGGACCTGAATTATGGGCTGATCCAAGCGAGGGGGAATGGGAGCAGTCCTTCCGCATGCTCCGCCAGGCGGACCTGGCCCCGCGCTGGATTGAGCTCGATAAGGAGATCCGACAGCGCAGCAAGACGCTGCGCGGCTGGCTGCGCGAAGCCTTGAACCTTCACCACGAAAGCGATTCGGGATGGCGCAGGGTGAGAGTCCAAGCCGAAGCGGAAATTGAGGATATCAATAAGCAAGTGCAGCTCCGCAATCAGCTTGCCCCCATATCGGTGCGCCCCCGGTTTCATTTGAAACTGGAATCTGAAATCACGAAATTGCGCGATCAGGAATCAAAGAGCCGACCCTGAAGGTCGGCTCAATACACTACCCTTTTACTTGATAAAGGGGTGTGGCAGGCGAGGCTAGGATGTGCTCTGCTGTTCCGATTCCTCCTCGGCCTTCTCTTCCTCCTTCGATACCCCATCGCCCTCGAGGCCGCTGCGGAATTCGCGGATGGCTGATCCCATTTCGCCGCCGATCTTGCTCAAGCGACCCACACCAAAAACCAACAGGACAACCACCAGGATGATGATCAGTTCAATAGGTCCGAGATTTGCCATTGCTCAAGTTCCTTTCCTCTTACTCGGCCTCGATTATAGCATCGAATAAACCTGCCTCGACGAGAACGGCAGTGAGTTGCAGGCGTTCGCGCGCTCTGTTACACTCGCCCCGCACGCAACCCCACGCCCCGCGAGTAGAATCAGTATCAACGCATCCGCCGACAGCATTCGGATTTACACACTCAGGAGCAAGTAGATAACCATGGCGCAAGCACTCTATCGACGCTGGAGACCGCAGACTTGGGGTGCCGTGGTCGGGCAGGATCACGTGATCCAGACTCTCCGCAACGCAGTGAAGGCCGATCGAGTGGCTCACGCATATTTGTTCGCCGGCCCGCGCGGCACGGGCAAGACCACCACCGCCCGGTTGTTGGCCAAGGCAGTCAATTGCCAGGATCCGGATCTGGCGAACCGTCCCTGCAATCAGTGCGAGCCCTGCCGGGCCGTCGCTGAAGGCCGCTTTATGGACCTGATTGAAATCGACGCCGCCTCCAACACCAGCGTCGAGGATGTGCGGGACCTGCGGGACAAAATCAACTTTTCCCCCAACGAGGGGCGATACAAGGTGTACATCGTGGATGAGGTCCACATGCTTTCCACCGCCGCCTTCAATGCGCTGTTGAAGACGTTGGAGGAACCACCGGATCACGCCATCTTTGTGTTGGCCACTACCGAGGTGCACAAGATCCCGGCCACGGTGCTGTCCCGCTGCCAGCGCCATGAATTCCGCCGGCTGCCGGTGGCCGTGATCCTGGATTTCTTAAAGGAAAGGGTCGAGCAAGAAGGGTTCAATGTGGAGCCGGAGGCGCTGGAATTGATCGCCCGCCAGGCCACGGGCAGCCTGCGCGATGCTATTTCCCTGTTGGATCAATTGACTTCGACGGGCGATAAAGTGGATCTGGCCCGAGCGCAATCGGTGCTGGGAACGGCTACGGAACAAGCGGTCATCGGGGTGGTACAAGCGCTGGTCGAGGAGGAAGCAGCAAATGGACTGACCTTGCTGAATCGGGCTGTCGATAGCGGCGCCGACCCCCGTCAACTGGCGCGTCAGATCGTGGCTTACCTGCGCTCGGTGCTGCTGGTGCGGATGGGCAACCCGGATTTGGTGGAAGCGCTGGAATCCGTTCGGCAGCAGATGAAAGCGCAGGCCGAGAGTATGTCGCTGGAGAAACTGATGGTGGCTATAGATTCCTTTAATGTGGCTGCGCTCGAGAGCCGGGCCAGCTGGCAGCCCAAGCTCCCGCTGGAGCTGGCCTTCGTCGCCGCGCTGAACCCTTCTCAGAGTGAGACATCTGGGGAGGCCGCTTCCTCTGTTCCGAAGCCGGCTGGAAGCCACAACCCGCCAAAGCAGTCAGCGGCCGGTGCGTCAGTCGCGGAAAGCAAATCTGGCGGTCCGGCCATGAAGGAAAAACAGACCCCGGAGGATGCCGGCGAAAAGGCGGTTGAGTCGAAGGTGGAACAGGAGGAAGCTGTCAGCCCGCCACCCCCCGCCGGGCCGGTGCCGGAAGGCGAACTGACCTATCAGACGGTGCTGGATCGGTGGGAACAAATTTTAGCGGCCTGCTTCGAGCGCGACCCGCGCTGCCAGGCGCTCTTGAATTCCGGGCGCCCCTTGGGCCTGCGCAAGGGCAAATTGGTGGTGGGCTTCGCCAGTGACATCCTGCGCGATAAGATGCAGAAAGATGACAACATGGCCATGGTGGCGGCTGCGCTGGAGGACGTCCTGGGGCAAAAAGTGGGGCTGCGCTGTGTTCTGACGTCGCAGTGGGACCAGGATGCACCGCCCCGACAGACGCCGCCGGTGGAAGATGGCGGCATGGTGGCCACGGCTGTGCGTGACCTGGGCGCCGAGGTGACAGAGATCGAGCCGGTTGACGAAGAGGAGAAATCCTGAGCTGTTCGCCGGGCAGGGCTGACTGGAATTATTTGTTTTGTTGATTTCGTAAGAGCAAAGAAGAGGAGCGTATGGCCAAAGGAAGAGGACAGGGCCCCAAAGGAATGATGGATCAGCTGCAGAAGATGCAGAAGCAGCTGGAGGAAGCGCAGGAGCAATTGGCGGAAGAGATGGTGGAGGTGACCACCGGTGGAGGCGCCGTGCGGATCAAGATGAGCGGGACCCAGCAGTGCCATCAGGTCACCATCGATCCTGAGCTGCTGGCAGAGGGCGACGCCGAGATGCTGCAGGATTTGATCCTGCTGGCCATCAATCAAGCCATCCATGAGTCCCAGGTGGTGGCAGCCCGAAAGCTGGGGCCGCTCTCCGGCGGCCTGGGCCAGGGCATGGGACTGGATCTATGAGCCAGCCGGTCCCCGAGCCGGTCGATCGGCTGATCGAGGCTTTCTCCCGTCTGCCGGGGATCGGTCCCAAGACCGCCTCCCGGCTGACCTTTCATTTATTAAGGATGGGTGAGGCCGAGGCGCGGGAGCTGGCCGAGGCGTTGGTGTCGATGGTTGAGAACACCATCTTCTGCTCCCGCTGCTATAACATCACCTCATCCGGGTCGGACCCTTGCGCCATTTGTACGGATGAAGGACGTGAGGGGCAGGTGGTCTGCGTGGTGGAGGAGCCGCTGGACGTGGTGGCCCTCGAGCGAACCGGTGCTTTTGGCGGTCGCTATCATGTGCTGCACGGCGCCATTTCGCCGGTGGAGGGGATCGGCCCGGAGGATCTGCGAATGGCCGAGCTGCTGCAGCGCATCGATGATGAGGGAATCGAGGAGTTGGTGCTGGCCACCAACCCGACGATGGAGGGCGAGGCCACGGCCATGTACCTGAAGCGTCAACTTGAGGGGCGCGGTTTGCGGATGACCCGGTTGGCCCGGGGTCTACCGGCCGGCGGTGATCTGGAGTACGCGGATTTGAGCACCCTGTCGCAGGCTCTTGACGGCCGGCAGGAGTACTAGGGATCGGGCCGCCGGCTGTCCCGGTTTTGTGGGCATGAGTTAATTTAAGGTAAGAACTTTCTAATTCACCCT
>JBKHKF010000142.1:0-6862 GCA_046537745.1 Anaerolineales bacterium
GTACCGATGTATATACATATGGGATATATCTTGTGCCCGTCTTCATCGAAGATCGATTGGAGAAAACAGGTGACAGCGCCTTGCAGCATTTTCGTCTGATTGGCGCACCTGGAACACACCGCAGCCTGCTCCACTGGGCACCAAATAACTAGATTTCCAATTTACTAAGATAAGAGAAGGGACGTCCTTCGCCAGCTGAAGCTCTGGATGGATGCCCCTACTTAAATCGCTTGGGAGAGGCGAATTTGAATTGAGCACCAATCAAAGAACGATCCGGACTGCGATCGTTGACCCGAGTTCGTTCACCGGGAACACAATGCGAGCATGGCTTACCAAGGAGCCGAATTTTTCCATTCATGCGGTCTTTGACAGCATCGAACAAGCAGCTGCAGGCCTCGGCCAAATCAATTTACTCGTGGTCAGCTCCGAATATGACGAAGAAAAAATAATTGAGATCTGTCTCGAGCTTCAACGGGAGCAGCCTCATTTGAAGATTCTGCTGATTACTGAAGAGGCCAGCCGAACCAAGGCAACACGCCTTCAGCAGGAAACGGGTTGTGATATTTGGTTCGCCGATAGCGCCGAGGATTTCATTCAATTGGCCAGCAGCATGATTGGGAAACAGGCGAAGGACCAACCTTCCACCCTCAAGCTGGAAGGTCAGCTTGAACGACTCTCTCACCTCATCGGGGAAATGTACGAAGGAGTTGAGGTGTTCAATGAGGCCGTCAACCAGCTCCATGATCAACTGGCCCACAGCCATGAGTCTCCGTCTGCAAACGAATTCGACAAAATCGAGCTGACGTCACTCACCGAGCGGGAATTGGAAGTGCTCCAGCTTGTAGAAGAAGGGTTTAGCAATCTTGAAATCGCCGACCAACTCGCCATTCAAGAGGGTACGGTCAAGAACCACGTTCACAATATTCTGACTAAATATCATGTGTCATCCCGGCACGAAGCCGCCCGAGTTCACCGCCAGTTGGGCGACTAACCCACTATGAACCACTGCGCGCCCATGCCGTCTCCGCAGGTTTGGCCCGCCAGCATATTTACCTCCGGCCCCATCCTTCAATAGCCGCCTCATTTCTTTGAAGGGGACGCTTCCTTTACACATGCGCAGAGAGGCTGGCAGCGCATTTTACGCAATTGCATTCCTGGAACCAAAGGTTATTGGGGCGGAGTTGTTGTGGCTGAGGGGGTGCCGGTCGGCACTGGCGTGCTGCTTTCTTCCGGGGTCGGGGTGATGGTTGCCAGGTAGGCCACCAGCAGCCAGCCCTCCTCGCCTTGTTCGGTGCGGATCTGCCACCACTGCTGACCATTGATATCCAGCGGACCACCGATGACTTCCACGGCGGCGCCATCGAGCAGCCCTCCCAGGGAAACCCCGTTGGGTTCCTCGCGGAACACCACACCGAGCCCGCCGGTGCCCCTAATCACGGCCTGGGGTGGCGTGGCTGTGGGTGTGGGCGTCCGGCTGGGGGTGGCGGTGGCTGTAGGGGTGTTGGTAGCGGTTGCTGTGGCCGTGGGTGTTGAGGTAGCCGTGGCGGTAGCCGTGGCCGTCGGTGTCGCGGTCGGTGTTGGCGTTGGCGTCGGCACCGAAGCCACCACGGAAGCCCCAAAGCCGACGATGCTCAGCACAACGACGATGCCCATCATGCCGATGGCCGCAGCCAGCGAGTGGCCGCTTCCAATTAAGGGGCGGAAGCCCATCACCGCCAGCGTGATCATGCCGACCACGACAGCCCACATCAGATGCATGCCCGCGATGATGAGGGCATCGCCCAAGAGCTCGGGCGCGCCGAGATACAAGCCGACGCCCGCCGCACCCAGTGGGAGCAGAACCTCATAGCCAACGGCAATGCCAGCATAAGGCAGAAGGCCCTCGCCTCGACCCAGGCTCCGGGCCAACAACACCGCGCCAACCATAAGCAGGCCGAGATCCACCAGGTTCAGCGACGTATAAGCCCAGGCCAGCAGCGTGCTTTCTTCTGCCGCTACACCCAGGCCGCCGGCTGCGCCGCCCACCACGAAAAATAAAACCAGTGCGATGGCCAGCGCACCCAGCAATCGAAGCAGGAAGCGTACCGAACCGGAAATGGAGGCCAGCGATAAGCCCGCCAGCGGTCCCATGCGTGGCCCGAATAATGCCCCGGCCACCAACAGCGCGCTTTGATCAAAGCGAAAGCCGAGGCCGATCAGCAGGCCAGCCAGGATCGCCCGCAGATAGAAGTCAATGCTGGGGGTGACCTCGTGGGCCAGCTCCTCCAGAAATGATTCCCGTTCGTCCGCCTGCAGTTGGGTCAACATGCGGCGGGCGCGACGGCGGCGGGCGCGCGACATGCGATCGTTCTCTTCCGATTGGTCGGTCATCGGCGCAAACTCGCAACCAGGCGCAAAGGTTTCTCCACGAGGTCAAGCGCGGCATGGATGTCGGGCATCACCAGATCCGCCGCGTTCAAGGTTTGCAAGGCCAATCCCTCCTTGGACATGACGGCCACACCAACCCCGGCGGCTGCCAGCATTTCCGCGTCATTGGCACCTTGGCCGAAGGCGATTACGCTTTCGGCGCCCAAGGATCCCACAAAACGGGCCTTGGCCGCTCCTTCATCTTCGGGCGCAATTCGTTCCGCTTTGATGCCCAGGCGTTGATCGATGGCCTCCTGACGTCCGTGGGTATCAGCTGTCACCAAGTGAATGTTGAGCCGGTCCGATAGATCCCGCAGGCGCTTGGTGAGCTCAGGTTCCAAACGCCCATCCAGCGCCAGGGTTCCATTGACGTCGCAAACCAGATGGCGCAGTTGAATTGGTTCAAGGCCCGGAATGTTGAGCTCGATCATGGGACCATCCAGCCGCGGCGGTTGATGGCCGCGATTATAGCACCTCGCCGTCAACGAGAATACTCACCCACGTGCTCAAGCATGATACATTCCCAAGAGTTTCTGCCAGGCGATCTTGTTAAGGGGTTGCTGCTCTGCTATAATCTTCGTACTCGGGCGCGTAGCTCAGCTGGTAAGAGCGCACGGTTCACATCCGTGAGGTCGTTGGTTCGAGTCCAATCGCGCCCACTCCGCTTCTTCAAAAGCCACCTGCCCGGGGTGGCTGTTTCTTTCTCCCACCCGGACACAAGCCGGCAGCAGACGAGGTCGTTGGTTCGCCCCGGCGACCTGTGCCGGCATGCCGACACGGGGGAGTTGAGCGGCCCCTCCCGCTTAAGTTCAATCGCGCCCACTGCTGCCCCAACGCACCGGCAATTTGTCAGGCTGCCCGGTAATCGTCCTGGCTTTTCGCCGCAAGTGCAGACATCATAACCCACACAATTTGCTCTTCTCCAGAGTCAGTAGAGGCTTTCCGAATTCGGCGGAGTCAAAACCCAGGAGGGGAGTTCTCATGTCTCTCCAACTCCAACGCACTCAAGATCATCGAAGGCTTCTTTCAATATTTACCCATCCCGCAGTGGCCTGAGCTGGCTCGACTGAACCGGCGTTGACCCACTGCGGGCGGCATTTCGCCAAGCCTCACCCCAAAGCCTGTGGCCAAAGTTATGAAGGCCTGTCACCCAACGAGCGCAGGGATGCTTTCTCGACGGGTGCAACCCGATCGGCGCCGGACTGGCTGCGATCGCTTTGAAACACACGGTAGAATGGCCTTAGTTCGGTGCAGCACCAGGGTTAGACACCCATTTCTAAGCTGGAAGGAATTCGCCATGCGCCAATCATTATTGACCGATGAGCAAGCCAGCTTTCTGCGGGAAGAAAAGGAGGCCCTGGCTGAAATCCAGGTGGCCCTGTCAAACGTTCGGGTGCCGCCGGAGGGGCTGCTCAGCCTGCAGCAATCCATCTTGCAGCTGGACGAACTCTTCCTGCTTGTCGTGGTTGGAGAATTCAACGCCGGCAAAAGCGCTCTCATTAACGCACTCCTGGGCAGCCAGGTGCTGCCAGAAGGGGCCACGCCGACCACCTCCAAAGTCACGCTGCTCAAATGGGGCGAGCAGGTTGCCGAACGCATCGTGGATGAAGGGTACGCCGTTCGGAATCACCCCTTGCCTCTGCTAAAGGAACTGAACATCGTCGATACACCCGGGACTAACGCGGTCATACGGCACCATGAACGGCTGACGGACGAGTTCGTCCCGCGCAGCGATTTGGTACTGTTGGTGACCTCGGCGGATCGTCCGATGAGCGAGAGCGAGCGCCAATTCCTGGAGCGAATCCTGGCCTGGGGCAAGAAGGTGGTCTTCGTGCTCAATAAGGCAGATATCTTCGACGACGAACCATCGCTTCAAGAGGTCCGCGATTTTGTTCTGAAGCACGCCACCATGGTCCTGGGCGATACCCCGGAAATCTTCCAGGTGTCGGCGAGGCTGGCCCAGCGGGCGGCAAGCGAGCCAGACCCCGAGGAGCGCGCCAGACTGCGGGCTGCCAGCCGGCTGGATGAACTTGAGCGCTATATCACCAACACCCTGGATGATGCCACCCGGCTCGAACTCAAATTGAGCAACCCGCTGGGCACCGCCGAAAACCTGGTAAGACAGGCGCAGACAGCCGCCAACGTGGAAACCGAAAACCTGAAGGAAGACATCGAGACGGCAGCCGCCCTGGCGGCCGTCGTCGGCGACTATGCCAGTGAACTGCACAGCGAACTCGAACCCCGGCTAGCCGCCATCGAAAATATCCTGCACAGGCTGGAGCAACGAGGTCTCGATTTCTTCGACAGCACCATGCGGCTGACCAATATCGCCGGCCTGGCTCGGGGGGCCGAAGTGCGGGCCAAATTTGAGACACAAGTGTTGGCCGACGTACCGGAACAAATCGACGACCAGGTCCAGCGCCTGATCGACTGGCTCGTGCAAAAGGACCTGCATCAATGGCAGCAGGTCATGACATACCTGCAGCGTCGCCAGGCGGATTACGTGGACCACATTGTCGGTGAGGCGGGCGGACCATCCGACACGCGCCGCCGAGAACTGATCGACACCGTCGGCAAGACAGCCCAAACGATCGTGGAGAGCTATGACCGGAATCAGGAAGCGCGTGAACTGGCAGCTGCCGTCGAAACCGCAGTTGCGCAAACCGCGTTGCTGGAAGCCGGCGCCGTCGGCCTTGGCGCGCTGATTACGATCGCGGTGGTTTCCTCAACGGTTGACATCACCGGGCTGCTGGCAGCCGGCTCGATGGCCATTTTGGGTTTCTTTGTGATCCCTTACAAGCGCAACCAGGCCAAAGAGAACTTTAAGGAAAAGATGGCCACGCTGCGCACGAAGCTGGTCGGCGCAATGACCACCCAGTTCGAGAGCGAAGCGGAAAGGGCGATCGACCGGTTGAAGGAGGGTGTGACCCCTTACACTCGCTTCATCAAGGCGGAACAACAACGACTTGAAGAGGCCACCTCCACCCTGGCTGCACTGCAGCAGCGCGTAGCAGCGCTCAAAGCGCGCAGTCATGCCGTGGCCAGGCAGGGCAGGCGATCTTGAGCCTGCGCGGTCGCGTGGCTGATCGAGCAGCCACGACTTTAACTTCCGCTTCTTCCTTATGCAGTTTGCGGCCGACCGGGGAAATCGCGAACCCCGACGCGTCGATCGATGTCTTGGATGACTGAATTGCGTCGGCCCAGGAGAGGAAACATCCATCCATGCCGTCGCGGACCCAAGGACAGACAAGTCCGGATGACTTGAATGAGATGCCGCGGGATTTCTGCGGATCATGGGGTTTTCAGGGGTGAAGTATTTACAACATGCCCTCCGGTCGGAGGACAACCGGGATTGGCACGAAGGCCGCTTGAACGAAGTCCATACGTGGCTTAATGAGTTGCACAGGCAGTCATGGCTAAGCCGCGCAAGCCTTTCGCGTTCCTCGGCGCTTTTGATCGGCTCCTATTTGAATTAAAGCCGAACACCAGTCGGAAATTGCCGCGTGAGCCCTTGGGGCAGGCGCGATCTGCACCCTGACAAGGGCTTCACGCGGCTAAACCTGGCTAAAGGTCGTTGAGCAACGTTGCCAGTACCAGCAGGATAAATCCTGCTGCGACCAACCAGAATGAATATTCACTCAGGATGTCGACCGTCCCCAGGTGGCCCACCAGTCCAAGTACGCCAAGGACAACGGCAATCCACCAGGTGGTGACTTTCGGTGCGGACAATCTCATCTTCGTATCTCCTTTGATTGTGAGCTTCTCTTATAAACGAGCGTCGGTGATTTTCTCGGGCGAGGCACTTGCAGATTGACAGGCTTCCAATCGAGCCCCAGATTCATTGCAGCAGCCCAAACTTCTTCTCTGCTGGAGAATCCCGTGCCTCGCGCCTACCTTCGGTTACCTCACTTTACCTGTAAGAAAGATGCTGCTGGCTTGTGTAAAGGGAAGGCATCCGCCATCCGCCTGCTAGGCCATCCCCAGCAGTCTCAAGAGGACCAGGATGACCACAATCACAATCAGAATGTGGACCAGGTTCCCCATCTCTGGAATGCTGGGAGTGTATCGGGGGCCAAGGAAGCCCAGCAGCCACAGCGCGAGCAGAATAATGATGATCCAGGTAAGCATGGTGTTGCTCCTTTCAATGGGTGATCCGGATGCTGCAAGAACGATCAACTATTCGGCGATCATCCTAACGGCCGAGCAGGATGAAAATGCCGGCCACAATAGCCAGGATGGCTAAGATTGCTCCGAGTCCGCCAATCCCAAGCAGCTGGACAAGGCCCCAGGCGATCAGGAAGATGGCCAGCAGGAGCATGCCGATGTTCTTGGTGAACTTCATTATGCGAGTGAACCCTCCTTACTTGCTTTTGGTGGATGGCAGGCGCCGGGTCCTACTAGCTTGGACGCCTTGCATGATTTAATTTGTTTGTTCTTGGCTAGGCAGCCTTAACCG
>JBKHKF010000143.1:0-6805 GCA_046537745.1 Anaerolineales bacterium
GGATAGCTTGGAACGAACATTGGTACTTATCAAGCCGGACGCAGTCCAACGCGGGCTGATTGGCTTAATCACCCATCGCTTTGAGGCACGAGGCCTCAAGCTGGTCGGTGCGAAGCTTGTAAATGTGGATCAGCAACTTGCAGAAGAACATTACGCGGTGCATAAAGGAAAACTTTTTTACGAAGGCTTGATCCAATACATCACTTCCGCTCCTGTGATGGCCATGGTATGGGAAGGGCCTTCAGCTATTAGCGCCGTCCGGCAAACCATGGGGGCAACCAAGCCGACGGAGGCGTCCCCAGGATCCATCCGCCACGATTTCGGTCTGGAGGTTGGACGGAATTTAACCCATGGTTCCGACGCACCCGAGACGGCCCAACAGGAGATCGAACTGTGGTTCAGTAAACAAGAGTTGATCGATTGGGATCGCTCCGTCGATACGTGGATCTTCGAGGAGTGACATACCAGAAGGTAAGGGGGTCTGAATGGCATTGGATGGGCTCGAGCCGATTGTCGCACTGACCGGCGCAGGAATTTCTGCCGAGAGCGGCGTTCCAACATTCCGGGGCGAAGGAGGCTTGTGGGAAGACTATCGGGCTCAGGATCTGGCCACACCACAAGCCTTCAAGGACGACCCGGAACTGGTGTGGCGCTTTTATGCCTGGCGACGGCAGCTTGTGCGGGGCTGCCGGCCCAACAAAGCCCACACCACCCTTTCCGAAATCGAACGTGCCTCAGACGACTTCACGCTGATCACACAAAACATTGATGGCCTGCATCAACGGGCAGGGAGCCAAAATGTGATCGAACTCCACGGCTCCTTATGGAAGCTACGTTGTACCCGCTGCGGAGAGAACTGGCGCGACCTGGCAGTCCCATTCGAAGAGCCCATCCCTGGCTGTCCTAACTGTGGATCCAACGCCAGACCGGATGTGGTGTGGTTCGGCGAGTCGCTTGATGAGAGTATTCTGGAGAAAGCATTTGCCGCCAGCAAGCGTGCAAGCACTTTTCTCGTGATTGGCACCTCAGCAATTGTGCAGCCAGCCGCCAGCCTGCCCCTTGTCGCTAAACGACAGGGCGCTTCGCTGATTGAGTTCAACTTGGAGCGCACGCCAATAAGTGATGCTGCGGATGAACGAAGGCAAGGGCCGGCTTCGGCCAAGCTGGCAGAATGGTGGCACGAAATTCGCTAGCGGCTATTTGAGATGGACGACCACCTGCCCGTCGCCCCAGAGATTTTCGAGGCCGTAGTACCTCCTGACCGGCTCCGAGAACAAGTGCACGATGACATCGCCATAGTCCAGCAAAATCCAGCCACTCTCCGCTTCGCCTTCGGCTGAACCAAGAGCGCCATCAAATTGCTTCTTCATTCGCTTCTGCACCTCTTCCGACAGCGCGCGAAGCGTTCTGGCGCTGGGACCAGTACAGATGACAAAATAATCCGAGAAGGAGCATTCACCGATGAGATCAAGCAGAAGGATGTCCTCCCCCTTTTTCTCACTCAGCATGTCGACGATGGCTTTGGCTTTTTGGAGGCCCTTTTCCGTCATATGTATAAATCTTACCTCGATCGCATGGCAGCGGCAGCTTGCCCACGGTTCGCCCAATACCCGGCGGCAGGTCTACAATTATCTGGCATCAGCCTCGAAAAGTGAACTCCCGCACTGCCCGGTAGCTTGCTCCTCCCGGGCCAAGCTTACTCTCAAACAAGGTCAGTCCATCCGCCTCCAGTCGGCCCAGCGAATTGATTTCCACCCGCCGCAACCTCTCAACTAGATCCGCCTGATCCCCCTTCGAAAAGCCCCTCTTCACCCTGCCCAGTGTCAGATGGGGTGTGAATGATCGACGTTCGGCTTCAAAGCCTATTTGTTCAAAGGCAGATTGCAGCTTGGCGTGGAGAGTCTCCAGCGCGCCTGTTTCCTCATCGACGCCAACCCAAAGCACCCTCGGTCGATTGAAATTCGGAAAGGCACCGAATCCGCCGATTTTCATGATCATCTCAGGAGTATCCACGACGATGGGATCGACAAGCTCCTCAACTTGCCCTATAAATTCCGGTTTAATCTCGCCCAAGAACTTAAGCGTTAGGTGGATTGATTCGGGCTTCACCCACTTGACCCATTTATCCGGAATCTCTTCCTGCAACTGCAATGACTCATGCCGCAGTGACTCCACTATAATTTCATCCAGGTCGATGGCAAGGAAGGTTCTCATCTACACGCGTGATTGCATGAGGAGCTGGTCAGGGTTTTGAAACGAGGAACTCATAGCTGGCGGCATTATAGCACGCACTTGTTGTTAGCTATTGCAAGGGTCGATCCATTGAGTAGAATAATGCGAAGCTGATCTTCGTTACCTTCCAAAGGAGAAACCACGAATGCTTGTCGGTGAGCGAATGTCAAAGCCGGTTATTACGGTCTCGCCCGATACTTCAATCCAAGAAGCCTTGAACCGGATGCACGCCAATCATATCCGCAGGCTGCCTGTGTTGAACAACAAGGGAAAGCTGCTCGGCATTATCACCGAGCAGGATCTACTGCACGCCTCCCCCTCCGATGCCACTTCCCTCAGCATCTGGGAGATGAAATTCTTGCTGAGCAAGATCCAGATCAGCGAGGTTATGAGCAAAGAGGTCGTGACTGTCAACCATGACACACCGGTCGAGGTGGCAGCCAGGATCATGGCTGATCGGAAAATTGGCGGGCTCCCGGTGCTGCAAAATGGAGAGTTAACCGGGATTATCACAGAGACTGACCTCTTCAGGATCTTCTTGGAAATGCTGGGGGCGTATAACGCTGGTATCCGCGTGACGGTGCTCATCCCCAACATCCCCGGCGAGCTTTCTCAAATCACAACCGCGATCCATGATGCTGGCGGCAACATTATTTCGCTGAGTACTGCGCTGGGCGACAGCACTGCCACGGGCGAGGTCATCTTCAAGGTTGAGGGGATCGCTGCTGAAGAACTACGAGGCATTCTGGAACCGCTGGTGGACGAGATTGTGGATTTGCGCGAGATGGGATCGGGCTAAATCACGACAAATTTCCCACTGAAATCCTCGCGACACACGTTACAATAGAAGTATGGGTGAAGGAATTACGCGACGTGATGCGATAAAGTTAGGCGCGCTCTCTGCAGGAGCTCTTGCCTTTTCCCCGCCGATCGACAACCCGGCTGAGGAGCCCTTTGCCTTGGGACGGGTCACGGTGGATTGGATCGGCCTGTACAGCGAACCATCCTTCCGGGCAAACAGGATCACACGGCTCACACGTGATTCACTTGTTACGCTGCGCCAACACGTCCATTCCGACGATGGACCGAGCCACAACCCCCTGTGGCATGAACTACCTGATGGCTATGCGCATTCCGGCCACCTGCAGCTGGTGAAATGGCGGCCGCAGGAGCCGATTCAACGGATCCCCTCCGAAGGGGCGCTTTTTGAAGTTTCAGTCCCCTTCACCCGTAGCTATCGGGAACCAGACCCGCATTCCGACCCGCTCTACCGCCTTTATTACCAATCGACAGCATGGGTCGAGGACTGCGTCGTCGGCGCCGACGGCCGCCTGTGGTACTAGCTGGTGGACGACCTGCTTCATATCAGCTACTACGCTCGCGCTGAGCATTTTCGCTACGTCTCAGCCGATGAAATATCACCCATCTCCCCGGAAGTTCCGCTGGCTGAGAAATGGATCGAGGTGTCGCTAGCCCACCAGGAGCTCATGGCTTACGAACGCGACAATCTGGTGATGCGCACCCGCATCTCCTCCGGCATTCCAGATAAACGGCCCCGCCAAAATGGGATCCCAACCATAACGCCAACAGGCCGTTTCTACGTCGACAAGAAGATGCCCCTGCGACACATGGGCGACGGGCGTATCACGGGCAGCCTGGAGGCCTACGAGCTGCCTGGCGTGCCCTGGGTGTCCTATTTTCACGAAACCGGGGTCGCCTTCCACGGAACCTACTGGCACCGCAATTTCGGCACTCCCACGAGCCACGGTTGCATCAATATGCAGATCGATGAAGCCAAGTGGCTCTTTCGCTGGACCCTGCCGGTAGTGGAACACAACAAGATCCTCCGCATTGGTGCCGGCACCCCAGTCAGCGTCGTTTAAAAAGAAAAAGCACCCTGTCGGGCACTCAACCAATCAAGCGAAGTGCTATATTGCGCTTATTTAGTCCGGTTGGTCCTTCCGCCGCCGCTGCCGCATCCTTTCCAGCAGGTCCGGCAGCTGGCCCGTTTCACTGTAGCCTGAAGCACCCCGCTTCATCGCAGCCCGAGCTTCCGCCTCATCGAGAACATCAGCCATTACATAGATCTCAGCTTCCCGTGCCGTGTTCCGCAAGCCCCGGAGCAGCCAATAGTCGCGTTCCTGTGCCAGCTTGGCATTCACCAGCGCCACCTCCGGAGTCGCCCGCTCAGCCAGCGCCATCGCCTCCTCGGGCGTGCCGGCTTCGCTCACCCGGTAGCCCTGCGCCTGGATGGTCATGACCATATGATCCCGCATTCGGTCGTCCTGCTCCACCACCAGAACTCGGGCGGATGGAGTCAGCCCCGAAGTCAGCACCGCGTTGACGGCCGAAATCACGGCACCCGTGTCCGCTTGCCTGGGCAGAAAGCTCACGGTGCCCATGCTGGTGCCGCCGTGGGGATCATCGATGGAAGTCAGGAAAAGAACCGGCAAATGCCGGGTCTTCCGATCATGCTTGAGAATGCCCGCGACCTCGAAGGCCGTTGGAGATCGGGCCAGCAGGTCGAGCAGGATCAGATTGGGCTGCTCGCGTCTCGCCGTTGGCAGGATCTCCTCGCCACTGGCCACAGGCAGCACCTCGTAGCCAGCGCTCTCGAATTCTCGCTGCAGCAGGGCTCGCAGATCATCATCCTCCACATTGAGCAGCAACCGCTGCTGAGCGGCTCCGCCGGTTAATCGGCTCTCCACCGCCTGGCGCAGCGAGGCGACGTTGGTGCTCACATCATAAGCAGCCCAAATTGGCAACGCCAGGTGGAAGGTGTAATCACCCTGTGCCTCGGTCAACCAGAAATGATCGTCATAGCTTTGGAGCATGGCACCGCACTCGCGGGTTATCCAGTCCCCCGAATCTGCCAAGGCCAAGATATCAGCGGAATCCGCCATGGGAGCGCTAAAGCTCACCCTCAGCAGCACCCAGGGGCCACCGCTGGATAAGGTCTCTGGAAGAGGCTGATCCACGCTCGCCGCCGTGATTTGATCGCTTGATAGCAAATCCGCCCGAACTTTGACCTCACCACGCGTGGTCAGATGGCCTGCCTGTTGCAGCAGGCAGGCGGCCAGCGCCACCAGACGCTTTTTGTCGCCGCTCACCGCGGGCAGATGCGCAGGGTATTCGGCGATGGTGGCCACTTCGCCCCCGGCCAACTGCTCCCTGGTGAAATTAATCGCCTCGTCGATGACGGCGGGCAGATCAATGGGTGACCCCTGAGGGTCAATCAAAACTTCCTCCTCGTGTTATGGCTCAATGCAAATATGAAACGGGATGGAGCCATGCCTTCACTCTAGCGCAAACGTTTCAGCCAGGACCTTGCTATCAACTTACAGATTGGACAGCCCTCATCGAAGTCAGTAGAATCAAAGCCATGGAAGCTCAGATTGCCGTCACCAAAATCGCCAAATACGCCACCTCCGAAAGCGGAGATACATTGGAGATGGTGGAGCGCCCAACCGGCGGCGTTTCCTTCGTGCTGGCAGATGGCCAACGAAGCGGTCGTTCCGCCAAAGCGATCTCCAACGTGGTCGCCCGCAAAGCAATCAGTCTGTTGGCCGAAGGAGTTCGCGACGGCGCGGCTGCCCGAGCTGCTTCTGACTATTTATACACCTATCGCGCCGGCAAAGTGGTGGCAACTCTCAACATCCTCTCCATCGACCTTCAAACTCAAACAATGGTGGTCACGCGCAATAATCCGTCTCCCGTCCTGATCGTTGAGCATGGTGAGGTGCGCACGTTGGATCAAGAGGTCTCCTCTGTTGGCAGCCGACGCAGTATTCGACCGGTCATCGAGGAGATCCCACTCGGTTGGGGCCTTACCGCGGTTGTGTATACCGATGGCCTAACCCATGCTGGAGATCGCTACGGTGCACGGATGGAGGTCCAGGAGTTTGTGGGGGAACTTGTCTCAAGAGGAGAAATCGATCCCAATGTTTGGGCTGATTCGCTCATGAAACAGGCGCTGGCGCTCGACCAGGGCCGACCGACAGATGACATCAGTATTCTCGTCGCCAGCGTCGGACCGCCTCACGACGGTGACGTCCGACGCCTGAACGTGAGGATCCCGCTTTGAGGCCAGGAGGGTAGCAGCGGCTTGGCCAGAGAAGGCGGGATCATCATCGTTGGACCGTGTGCCTCCGGCAAGACCAGCCTCGCCGAGAAGCTGACCGAGGCCGGCTACCCTGCCCGACAGGTCGCCCAGGAACATTCCTACGTTCCAACATTGTGGCAGAAGATGAGTCAACCAGATGTGCTTATTTTCCTCGATTCCTCTTTCGAAACCTCGACCCGACGCAAGTCATTGAACTGGGACCGGGAGGAGTACGAAACTCAGCAGGAGCGCCTGGGCCACGCCCGTAAGCATTGTGACATTTACATCAACACCGATGATTTGTCGGAGCATGAAGTTCTGGAGAAAGCTCTTGCCGTGCTACAAGGTGGACAGTCTTCATCACAGTCGTTATAATCTCCCCTGCTAGCCCTTCCGGCCGTAGGGTTTGAGGAGGGCTAGGCTTATTATTGCCAGCAAAGGATTACAAATTCAATGAGCCAACGTTACAGC
>JBKHKF010000144.1:0-6774 GCA_046537745.1 Anaerolineales bacterium
GGATAGCCGTTCTCCATCGAGCGGATATTCAAGCCCGCTGGTGTGAACGCCTTCGGCGTCCCCGCCAAGCGGGATCAATGAGACCAGGTCCCCGGGTTCGCCGTGCAATTCGAGGGGGCGATCGGGGTGGATTGGAAGCAACTTTTGAGGACCATCCACCACTTCCACTTTCATTCCCTGCCAGCGGGAAGAGGCGATCAAGTGGAAGTTGGCGAGGCTCTGATCCCAGCGGCCGCCGACCGCGCCCAGGATCGATAGAGCCGTCGCGCCGCGTTCTTTCGCCTCGAGCAGGGCCAGTTCCAGGTCGGTGGCGTCCTTGCGCCTCGGGTGTTCCAGCAGTTCAACCTCCTGCTTACGCAGATCCTCCAGGGTGGAGGGGTCGAGGGAGTCAAAATCGCCGATGACCAAATGGGGAAGATAATCGAGCTTAAGGCAGTGATGGGTGCCGCCGTCGGCGGCGATGATTAATTCAGCCGAGGCGAGCAGATCCGCGGCAGCCCTCTGATCGCTGATGCCCCCGTTGGCGACGATGACGGTGTTCAAAAAAGAATCCCTCCTGCTGGTTCGTTCCGGAGGGATTTTTCGCTTGCACTTTTCCCTCCGCCGGCATTATCCGGATCAGGTTCATCGGGTCGAGGGCCTGCACCCTCCTCTCAGCCCGGGCTCTTCCGGGCTCCCCGTTCCTTTTCTGCTTTTAACTATAACGCAAATAGTTACTGAATTGGTGGATGATCGAAATTAGGGCTTGTCAGATAACTCAATCAGTTTGAGTGGTGAGTCCGGGGCAGGTACAGAAGCCTTAAAGGCGGTGTGCAGACACGAGGAAAATCCTACGGGCCTGCCGCTGCGGCTTGTCCAGCTTTCTGGTTTCCAGGGCGGTGTGATCTGATAACTACTGCACTTCGCCTTCCAAGTGCTTTTGAAGCCGTTCGACCAGCGTATCCGGTGAGAAGGGTTTCAGAATGTAGTCGGTGGCGCCAGCTTTCATGCCTTGCTGAACCTCGCTCTCCTGGCCTTTGGCGGTCAGGAACACCACCGGGATATGTTTGGTGGCTTCGTTGTCTTTGATCAGCTGGCATACCTCATAGCCGCTCATGCGCGGCATGCGAATGTCGAGCAGTACCAGGTCGGGATGTTCCTTGAGCGCCAGCTCAAGCGCCTCCTCGCCGTCACGCGCCAGCACCACCTCATAGCCTCTGAGCCGCAAGGTGAAATTGATCAACTCACGGATATCGCGTTCGTCTTCGGCGACCAGAATCTTTGTCATGCCTGTTCCTTGTTGATGTTTTCACTCGTTTCCAAAGGCAGTGTGAATCGGAAGGTTGTGCCTTGACCAGGCACGCCGTCGCTCTCCAGTTCAATTGTCCCGCCGTGCATGTCTACCAGCTGGCGCACGATAGAAAGGCCCAGTCCCGTGCCCGCGACAGCCATATCGAGCGCCTGATCGCCCCGGAAGAACCGCTCGAACACGCGCTCCCGGTCCGAGGAGGGTATGCCGATGCCGTTGTCTGCCACAGCCACTTCGATTTGATCGTCCACCACATGCGCGGACAGTTGAATATTGCCATCCACCGGCGTGTAGTTGAAGCTGTTTTCCATCAAATTAGCCACGATCTGGCGCAGCCGGTCTCGATCGGCCAACACGAACGGCAGACTCTCAGGGAGCTCGAGTCCGATGGTCAAGGGTTTCGATTCAAGGCGGGTCCGGCGCTTAAATACCTCAGCGGTTTCCTCCAGGAGGGCTTTCAGGTCGAGAGGTTCAAGGTCGAGCTGAACTCGGCCAGCTTCGATGCGGGAGATATCGAGCAGGTCGTTCACAAGGCTTCCAAGGCGATCGACGTTATTCTTGATCACCCGAAGGAATTTCCGCTGCTGATCGTTGAGTTCCCCAACGGCCTCCATCAGCAGCATTTCCACGTAGCCCTTCACAGAGGTCATGGGGGTCCTCAGCTCGTGGCTGACAGTGGCCACGAACTCGGATTTCAACCGGTCCACCTCGACCTCGCGGGTGATATCCCGGAAGGTGGAGACGGTGCCCAGAAAGCGCTCTTCGAAGATGACCGGCGCCAGCGTAAAGGCGACGATGCGATCATCCTCCAGGGAAAGCCTGGATTCGAGCGGGGCTTCCGCTTCTGAGTCGCCATGCCCGTTTTGCGCCCAGCTTTCGACGACCCGCCGCCATCGGTCCCCCACCTCGCCAAAGATCCCGATGAGATCGGCCATCGGCCTGCCGACCACCTGGCTCCGGTCCAAATCCAGGATCCGCTCGGCAGCCGCGTTCAGCAAGGCGACCTGGTTGTGTTCATCGGTGACCAGCACGCCTTCGGCGATGGATTCGAGGATCGCGTTGGATTTGCTGGCCTCGATTCGTTTCTCCCGGATCATCCCACCCTGGCGGGCGGCTTGATCGCGGATCAGTTTGAAAAGTTCGCTGTTGTAGAGCGCGTTGGCCAGCTGCGAGGCGGCTGCTGTTATCACCGGCAGTTGGTCGGCATCAAAGGCGACTGGGTGTGGGCTGGTGAAGAGCAGGACTCCAAGCATCTCCTGATTGATGATGAGCGGGGCGCCGATGGCGCTTCTGCGAACGGTGTTGAGTTCGGGAGATTGCTTCCAGCGCTCGTCCTGGGATAAGTCGTCCACGACGAGCGGGCGCCCGTATTGGATTATCCAGCCGAGCATCCCTTTCCCTCTGGGATAACCGGTGGCCCGGCCCCCCGCGGGCAGTTCACGTTCGTTACCCACGGTGGCCCGCAAAATGTAAGATTGCTGGTCCGGCTGGTCCAGGAACAGAAAACCGCGATCAGCCTCCAGGAAGTCATGAACCAATTTCAGCGCCTTATTCAAGACCACATCCAGGTCGGATTCCCGGGGGAGATCCGTCCCGAGCTTGAGCAGCGCTTGCGCGACCTCGCGCTGCCGTTCGACTTCCTGCTCTTCGGACCTGATGGAATTTTCTGTGACGGAGGAACCGGAACTGAAGGCTACGGGCCTGGGTCGGGAAGTTTGATCGGGACTGGTTCTGGTATGAAGGTAAACAGGGCTTGGGCGCAAAGAGGCCAGACGCGCGGCCAAGAGGGTCAGGAGCAGGAGGATCAGCCAGATGAATAGCATGGAATTAAGCACCGGCACTGCTGGTTTGATCCTGGCGACGCCGCTCTGCCACGGCTTCCAATAAATCATCGAAACTGGCTGAGTCGGCCTCTTCGCTGTGCAGCAGTCCGATGGCCAGCGACATGAATTGTGCCTCTTGATCGGGCTGTTGGTGGCGGTCATACAGCAGATGACCTCGTTCCACATCCACCTTGGAATAGAAGGAGTTCACCTGCGCTTTGAACCGTTCTTTCGCCAGCTCGCGAATAGTCTCACCCTTATCGGCTGATGTCACTGCAATAAAATGCTCGCTTCCAACGTGACCCAGGAAGTCATCATCGCTGCCGTGTTCCTGCAGGATCTCGTTCAGCATCATGGCGGTTTCCCGCAGCACATCGTCGCTGGCCAGGAAGCCATACACCTCGCGATAGGGGTCAAACTCGCAGATTTGGCAGTCGAGCAGCGCCCATCCGGACCGACGGAGCAAGCTTCGCAGCTGATCTTCGATCAGGCGGCCAGCGGGCAGCCCGGTTCGAGGGTCGGTCAGACTCTCGCGCTCCGAGCGGACGATCGCGTTCTGCACCCGCAGCCGCAGCTCTTCGATATCGAAGGGCTTGGTGATGTAGTCGTCAGCACCCAGCTCAAGCCCGGCGATTCGATCGCTCCGTTCGTCCTTCTGCGTCAGAAAGATGATGGGTATATGAGCGGTGCGGGCGCCTGAACGCAGCTGCTTACAGACCTGATAGCCATCCATATCGGGCAGGATAATGTCGAGCACAATGAGATTGGGCAGCTCCTGGCGGGTCAGATCCAGCGCCTGCTGACCCTCTTTCGCCAGGGTCACCTCGTACCCCTGACCGGTGAAGTAGATCCGGAGCATGTTAGCGATGTCCAGGTCGTCCTCGACGACCAAAATTCGTCCCTTATTCATTTGACGTTTCCTGGTGGACCCCGATCGGCCCCGAGGCCCAAGTGAAAGGGATAACAAATCTCATCTTACGGTAAAGGGGTAGGCGGGGCAACCAGCACGTTCGTCCTGGGGTGGGAGGGATCAGCCTGGCTCTTCCATTTCCTCAAGAATGCTGTAAAGAAGCTCGAGCAGCACCTTTTTGACGGATTCTTTGTCGGAGGCCACGGATGGGAGCAGTTTAACTTTGGGGTCGAGCTTGAGTGCAATGCGCAGGTCATCCACGCTCCAGGCGTCTTCCATGTCCTGCTTATTGGCCGCCACCACATAAGGGGTGGGAGCGTAGGCACGGAAGGTGTGCAGGATGCCCCGGGCTTCCCGAAAGGTTTCCGGACGGGCGCTGTCCACCACGACGATGAAGCCCAGCATCCCCTCCGACAGGATCTCCCACATGAAGTCGAAGCGCTTCTGGCCAGGCGTGCCGAAGAGGTAAAGGACCAGGTCGTCATCCACGGTGATCCGGCCGAAGTCCATGGCCACGGTTGTGGTCTCTTTGACGCGTTCCGCCTCGGAGCTAATTTTGCGCTCGGTGGAGACGACGTCGATCTCGCTGACCGTTTTGATGAATTCGGTTTTGCCGGCGTTGAAAGGCCCGGTGACCACCATCTTGACGGTTTGCATGCGATGTCCTTCTTACAGTGAGCGAATTCGATCGATCAGGCGATTGACCAGGGATTCCTGTTCATCGCGATCCATCGGCTGAATCCGCTGGGCTTGCGACGGCATCCGCATTCCTTGCGGGCGGACCAAATCCACCAGGCCAGCCTGCATCAGGCCGTAAACGATGCGGCGGACTTCCACCTCCGACATCTTGTTGGCCTTGGCGATCTGGCGGATGGAGTTCTTGGGGTTGATGTAGGAAACGACTTTCCATTCATCCACGTTCAGGTTCACATCCCGGATGTTGGCGCCGGGGCGGTCGACAAAGTTCAAGGCCATATCGAGATTCGGGATCTCGTCCTTGAGCTGCTCCCATTCGCGGACCTTGCGGGAGCCTTCAATGATCACATTTTCCAGATCGATCCGGATGGTGATGCGGTCTTTCGGCGGAAGCACGTCGTTGTCGAAACGGAAGAAGCCATCGGCCCAAGAGAAGAGCCGATAAACAATATCAAGGACGTATTGCCGGATGCTCTTCAGGATGTCTTGCTGGCTGAGGTAATCGGCGTTGATGAGCAGCAGACCGAGTTCCTTATCGCTCTTGCCCTGGGCGTATTTTTTGATTATTTGAGCCTGGCGCTTTGTGATTTGGCCAGAACGCTGGAGGATTCCGGAGAGAGTGCCGTCTTCATTTCCCAGCTGCGCATAAATCAGCTTTCCTTCGCGGAAGGAGACCCAGGCCGTTTCGTCGGGCCCTTCAATGGTCAAGGTGCCAGATTTCTTGGCCAGGTTAATCAAATTCAGCAGCTGAGTTACAGTGAAGTCTCTTAGGTTGCCCTTGAGGGCCATAACGCCGTTTCTCGCCTCGGTTCACCCAATCGATGCATTATAACTCCCATGATTCGGCCCACGCAAACCTGGCCGCTTTACATTCGGTTTACAGATTCTTCGAGCGCGGGCTTACCCGGGATCTCATCGTGGGCGGATCATCGGGAGCCCGCCTCAAGGATCCTTCCTTGAACGCAACCCGGGTCCAAAATTTATAACTGCCCCCTATCGGGCCAGCCTCCAGTTCTGGCTTCCGCCCTATTTTTGCAAGATCTGCGCCTGCTGAGCGAGCCAACCTCCATGAAGAACCCGGATGTCCTCGATGGTAATAAAGGCTTCCGGATCGATGGCCAACAACGACCTTCGTGCCTGTTCCACCCGGCGGCGGGGAATGGCGCACAAGATGACGGTGACTGTGCCGCCTAATCCACGACCCGCCATTTCGGTCACACCACGGCCTTGCTGGCGGAGCGCCTGAACAAGCGCCGGCCCTTTCCCGGAGCTGACGATCCTCAGGATCGAATGACCCGGCGCCACCCAGCGATCAATGGAAATCCCTAGAAAGGCGCCCGTTCCATAGCCGGCGGCGAAGGCGAGAATGCTGAGCGGCTGATCCAGCTGAGCCAGCAGCCCGGAAAAGGCGAACAGAAATAGGAAAGCTTGGACCAGGCCAAGGGCCCAAGCGACGGCTCGCCGTCCCTGACTGGTGACAAGGGTGCGGAAGGTAGAAGCCGTTTGATCCAGCGACCGCAGGATGAAAATGGCCAGCGCCCCCGAACCCAGGGGGACCTGAACCCAAAAGCCGGCGGAAGAGCGCTGGATTTCCTCCAGGATGATCAGTAGATCGAGCGAGAGGGATTGCAGGGACATTTATGCTCGCCAGAAGCCGCGGTTCAGGGGGCGGATTTCCTGAACGGTTACGAAGGCATCGGGATCGATCGATTCTGCCTTTCGGCGCACGCGGCCGATATCCCGGCGCCGGACGCTGCAGTTGATCACGCTGACGGTTCCATCTTTGCCCCGGCCGGATAGCTCGGTGGCGGCATAACCTTCGTTGCGGATCGCTTCCGCGATGGCGGCGCCGCGGCGGGGGCTCATGATCCGCATGTGGCCGTGCCCCACCGCCATCCGCCCCTCGATCCACATCCCGACCACACCGCCGGTGGCGAAGCCGCCGGCATAGGCGATCAAGTTCAGTGCGTTGTCCATGTTGGCGAGCACGCTGGAGACCGCGATAACCCAGATCAATGATTGGAAGAATCCAAAGACCCAGGACCACGGCCTGTTCC
>JBKHKF010000145.1:0-6765 GCA_046537745.1 Anaerolineales bacterium
GAATGGAACTGAAGGCCAGCGGCATCAGGATGGTTGAAGGCGACCGCTTGTTCTCGCGCGCCAGTCGGATCGCCACCGGCATCATCAGGCCAAGGGCGCCGATGTCGTTGATAAATCCCGATAGCAGGCCGGTCAGGCCGATCAGTAGCAAAGCTTGAAGGAGAAAGCGCTCGCCGGCAGCGCTGAGCCACGAGGCGATGCGGTCGACGATCCCAACACTGGCAAGGCCCTGGCTGACGATCAGCACCGCCGCCACGGTGATGACCGCCGGGTGCCCAAAGCCGGTGAAGGCTTCCTGCGGCGAGATCAGCCCGGTCAGCGCGACGGCCAGCAGGGCCATTACGGCCACAAGATCATAGCGCCAGCGGCCCCAAAGGAAGAGGACCAGCGTTACGACGAGGATGACATAAATGGTTACTTGATCCATCAGCATTCCTGCAAAGGTTGCTTGTCGAAGATGTGTTGGACGGCAGCTCTGCTAAGCACAAGCGCGGGCCTGGCTGGCAGCCGGAGCCCGGTCGTGCTAAGGAGAAACGCAAGCCCGCAAGCTTGTCATCCCTCCTGGAATTATACAAGAAGCGGCGCGATAGACGGCCGTATCATCCGCTTGTCAGCCCGCTTCTTGAGCAGGAAGAGCCTGCTGGTGCCAAGGCCATTGTCTCCACAAGCGGGGTACAGCAGATCTATTCGTACACACCCCGAATCCCCCAAAGGCGGGGAAACTGCCCCTCAGCTGCGCCTCGAGATCCGAACGCGAGATGGAATTCTTACCCTGGAAATCAAGGACGTCGGGCCTTCCGCAGCTAATCCGAAGCGCCCGTCACTCCCTTGTGAAGTTGGCTTTGGCAGCCAGGGATTATGCCTGCGCCAGCTTATTTTCCCGTTGGATTAGCAGTCGGTCTATTTCAGCCAGTTCATCTTGGGTCAGGTTCCAAACTGCCGCTGGCGCTGTTTCTTCAATTTGATCCGGCCGACGGGCGCCAACGATGGCCGCCGTGACCTCTGGACGCCGCAGCGTCCAGGCGATGGCCAGCTGCGGCACCGTGCGTCCGGCTCTCTCGGCGATAATCTGAAGTCCCTCCACCAGTTCCAAATTGATCGAGAGCTCGGGATCGTTGAACATTTCGTCGGCCTTGCGATGGTCGTCCTCCGGCAGGTTCTCGACCCAGGCCTTGTCAACTTTTCCGGTCAGCAGGCCTTTCTGCATCGGGCTGTAGACGATCACGCCGATGTCATTCTCTGCGCAATAGAGCAGGATGTCTTCCTCCACCTCCCGTTGGAGCATGGAATAAGGCGGCTGAAGCGAGGCGATGGGGTGAATTTCGTGGGCTCGCTGCATCTGCGACACGCTGAAATTCGAGACGCCTCCATAGCGGACTTTCCCGCTATCGATCAACTCTTCCAAGGCGTGCCAGCCCTCCTCAATCCCTTCGTTGGGGAAAGGCCAGTGGATTTGATATAGATCAATCACCTCGATCCCCAAGCGGTCCAGGCTCCGCTCCGCCTCCGCCAGGATTGACTCGCGCTCTAAATTTCCATAAATTTCACCATCTTCGGTCCAGAGTCGGCTGCATTTTGTAGCAATAATGGGTCTCTCCGACATACCTTTGATGGCCCGGCCCACCACCTCCTCTGAATGGCCAAAACCATACACCGCTGCGGTGTCGATCCAATTAATCCCCAGGTCGAGCGCTTTGTGGATCGTCTCAATGGACTGTTCATCATCCTGAGGTCCCCAGGCGAAGTCCCAATCACCGCCGCCGATGGCCCAAGTGCCAAGTCCAATCCTGGTCAGTTCAAGATCCGTCCATCCTAGTTTTTTTGTTTCCATTGCTGTGCTCCTCTCGTATTGAAGTTGGGTTGGCGGGATTCGTTAGTCAATCGTCTCAATGGACAACTTCCGAATTTCCAGCGTCTGGGGTTCTTCGACGCTGAGAGTGCCGAATTTGATTCCCTTGCTCTTCGAAAGAACCGCATATTGATTATCAATCCAAAGCACCAGCCCCAATGGACCCTGCGGCGGGGATCCGGCTTCGAGCACCATCTCATTCTGTACCCAAAAGCGAGCCACCTCGGCTCGCCATTCGATCCGATAACGGCGCCAACGCTCCAATGGCCCATCGATGCCGCTTTCTGCGGCGGAGATGATGGAGCGGGCAGCGCCAACGATCAGCGATCGCAGTCCCGGTAGGTAGCTCAATCCCAGGGCGGCCAGCGCCGGGCCAGCCAGCAGGAGGGAGGGCAGCCTGGGTGTTCGCAGGGAACTTGCCTTCCAGCCACAAGGCGGCGCGCCCTCCTGGAGGGCAAGATCGTTGGGCGGAGAGCCATAGAAGAACCACAGTGCGTTTGGAGAAGCGGGCAGCTTACGAGCTGCGCCGGCCTGGCCAAAGGAGAAGGCGAAGGGGTCATTCCAGAAGCCAAATCCAAGCGTACCGACGGGCTCCTCCTTATCTGTTCTGGCCTCTACAATGAATTGTAGTGGAGGGCGCCACGGCAGCTCGGATCTCGCCAACTGACGGTGATCGTCGAGCTGGGCATCGGCGTAGCCACTGTGGATGGTGGGCAGATGCAATCGTGAAGTATCGCCGCGTGTCACCCGCCCGCCGCCGATTTCAAGGGGCTTTAAGTCGGGCGATTTGAGCGACATCAGGATCTCCTTTTGCGAGCTACTCCACCCCTATTGTATAATCGCTCCGGTTCACTCAGGGAGGCTGAATGGAAATCACTTGGTACGGACTTTCATGTTTTCGATTGACGGAGCGGGGCAGAGCATCGATCGTGACCGATCCTTACGGAACGGGCTTTGGACTGCCCAAGCGCAAGCTTCGAGCAGACGTTGTGAGTGTTAGCCATGATGCGAAGGGTCATAACAATCTGGACGCTGTTCGTGGCAAACCCCATCTGATCAACAGCCCAGGCGAGTATGAGATCGGTGGTGTCTTCATCACCGGTGTTGCCATGGGGGATCGAGATGAGAGTGGTCGCCGCAATGTGTTCTATCTCTTTGATTATGATGGAGTTAACGTGGCCCATTTGGGAGACCTGAACGAGGTCCCTTCCCAATCGGATGTTGAAGATTTAGCGGCTGTTGACGTAGCGCTCGTGCCGGTCGGAGGAGGCGAAGCACTGACGCCTGCCCAGGCAGCGGAGGTCATCAGCCTCATTGAGCCATCCATTGTGATCCCCATGCATTTCAAGACGAAGGGCCTGAAAATCGATCTTGGGGAAGTAGATCCTTTCCTATCTGAAATGGGTATCTCCGACGCTGAGCCCGAGGAATCGCTCAAAGTGACCAAGTCGAGCTTAAGCGATGAAACCCAGGTCGTCGTCCTGAAGATGGCTAAGTGAGGGGAGAGGAAGTACGGGTAGGACATGATTAGAGGGCGAGGCTGATGGCGGTGAAGTTGTTAATGACTTGGGACATTCTGCCGGGTCGGGAGCAAGAATACTTCGAATTCGTTGTGCGGGAGTTTGTCCCGGGGATGCAGCGACTCGGCATCCAACCGACGGAGGCCTGGTACACAACCTATGGCGACCGCCCCCAGATACTGACCGGCGGCGTCACCGACGACCTGGACAGCATGGAGGAGGCATTGGAATCCGAGGAGTGGCAGGACCTCCGATCCAGTTTGATGGAATACGTCACCAATTTCGAATACAAAGTGGTGAAAGCCAGCGGCGGTTTTCAGATGTGATTTTGAAGCCTCAATAAATATAGAAAAAGAGCCGATTGTCGGCTCTTTTTTGATCCCGGATTATGGAACGAGAAATCAGTCCGCTTTGCTTTCGCTGCTTGAGCTCTTGCTCTCTGAAGCTTCGCTTTTGGTTTCCTTCGAGGTGTCCGAGCTGCTTTCGGATTTGCTGCCTCGGGATGAGTCAAGTCCGCTTTTACTGGCCGATCGGTTGTCGGTCACATAAAAGCCTGATCCTTTAAATACAATGCCAACGGGCTGGATGAGTTTCTTAAGAGCCGGCTCATTGCATTCCGGGCAGATCACCAGCGGATCATCGTTGAAACTCTGGTGCTGTTCGAATTGTACGCCGCAGCTCGTACAGCGGTAGGCGTATATTGGCATATCCAACCTCCACAATACCTGAAGCCGGATTATAGCCGCCGCAAGGGAGGCCTGCAAGGAGACCCATGCACGGCGGCAATCCCGGCCCAAGATAAAGGATACGCCGCCAGGATTAGAAATCGGTTAGAAAGTTTGAATGACTGCAGCCATCTGCTACAGAGTTCACAAACAATTCCTTGACGCCTTATTCCGCTGATATCAAGATGTAAGCTGCTGTTCCGCCATACCTGCCCCGTACATACAGGAGATTTGGGAGGAAGGATGATGGACAATTCTGCCTTTGAGCAGGAGGATTCTGGGTCGGAATTGATCAGCCAGAAAATTGAAGAACTGGATGATTGGCGAGGTGACGTTCTAGGGGAAGTCCGCCGGATAATCATGGGGGCCGACCCGGAGATCGTGGAAGAATGGAAGTGGAGGAAGCCTACCAGCCCGGGGACGCCGGTCTGGTCCCGTGGCGGCGGCATCTGCACAGGCGAGACCTACAAGGACAAGGTCAAGCTGACTTTCTTCAAAGGCGCATCTTTGGAGGATCCTGCCGGGCTGTTTAACGCCAGTCTGGAGGGCAAGGTTAGGCGTGCCATCGATATCTATGAGGGAGACGAGATCGACGAAGTTGCTCTTCACGCCCTCGTTCAAGAGGCCATTGCCATGAACCTGAACCGCAAGAAATAGCCCGTCGAATCCGCAAGTTTTCTGTCGATCCCCGAATCCAGGGAGCTTTTTCATACTTGATGCTCCCGTCTGAGTCTGCGCGACGGGGCGTTCAGGGCACACTTGTCCATGGATTTGATGACTCTATTCCGCTATGGTGATTTGGGAGCGACGTCTAGCGCTGACTGTGCCCCTTTACTCTCCAGCTTCGAGCGCCAGTCAACGCCTTCAAACTCGTGCCGAGTTTCGGAGCTGCTTAGAGAGGCTGAACAGGTTCAAGCCGTTGACGCGGCTGAGGTGGGAGATTATGATTGAAGAGGACAGGTCGGCCGGACGATCGCGGGCGGTTCGCCGCTCGAGGAAAGTCCGCGCTCCGTTGGGCAGGGTGCCGGGTAACTCCCGGGCGGGGAAACCCGTGGATAGGGCCACAGAAACAGACCGCCCTCCGTCGAGTACGGCGCCGCCCGCCTAGGCGGGCTCACGTGACTTCTGGACGGGGGGTAAGGGTGAAAAGGTGGTGTAAGAGACCACCGGCGTCCGCAGCAATGCGGCGGCCAGGCAACCCCCACTCGGAGCAAGGCCAAGCAGGGGTGAGGTCCTTCGGGACCAGGAGCGGCCCGCTCCTTATCAACCCCGGGTAGGCTGCTGGAAGCTCAGCGCGAGTTGAGCTCTAGAGAGATGATCGTTACCGGCTTCAGCCGGGACAGAACGCGGCTTATAGGCTGGCCTGTCCAACTTCTGATTAGACCGACCTGCGCTTCAGGTCGGTCTTCTGATTCCAGTTCTTGGAGCCCACTAATCCCCTCAGGGCTGAGGGATCCAGGCTGTGATAAAAAGCAGCTCCTCCAGAGGAAGCCTGAAAATGGGGACCCCTTTGGCCACCTTTTGCGCATATTCAGCCCTGAACTTGAAAACCCCGGAACAGCCCTTCAGGGGAGAAATCAGCCTTTCCCATCGTACTTAGGGTAATTACGTCTTCATTTAATTAAGCAAAGTGGACGAGCTCGTTCGCGGCCGATCACTATCCGAATAGGAGCAGGGTACTAGCGCGCCAACGGCCGATTCAGACTTGCGTCAGGTGGGCGGAATGATCTATACTGTGGCCAATTGTGGGATAAAGTGGGGCGAAGTGGGACGCCGGATCAGCCGGCGTCTCGTCGTTCAGAACCGGATTAGAACCTATGTTCTTGGGACAATTTATCCACTCCGTTGACGATAAAGGCCGGATAACGGTCCCTGTCCGATTCCGCCAAGCTTTATCCGATGGCGCTTTTGTCACGCAAGGCTTTGAGCGAAACCTGATGGTTTATACCACGGAGAGCTTTGTTACGCTCGCCCGCAGTGCCAAAAGCCTGACCACCACCAACCCTGAAGCTCGCGCCATCCGCCGTGTAATCTTCGGCGGTGCCACGGAGGTGGATGTCGATTCCCAGGGCCGGATCCTGATACCGGGCTTTCTCCGGGAATACGCCCAACTTGAAGACGAGGCTGCCATTGTCGGCGCGGGGGAGTACTTTGAAATCTGGAACGCCGACATCTGGCAGAAGGAACTGGAAGCCGTTACCGATCCCGAGGCCAACGCCCAGCGCTTCTCGGATTTTGACCTGACAACGGGGTAAGCCGATTGGGAGCGAATCCGCACGGAAACGCCGCTCATACCCCGGTACTTTTAGAAAAGGTGATCGCCGCGCTGCGTCCAGACCGCGGCGACCGTTTCATTGATGGGACGCTTGGCGCCGGCGGCCATGCCGTTGGTTTGCTCCAGGCAGCCGGCCCAAAGACGGAGTTGCTTGGGATTGACCGAGACCCACAGGCGTTGGAGCTCGCCGCCGAATCTCTGTCTCCCTTCCGGGAGCGGGTTCACTTACGCCAAGGCTCGTACCATCAGATGGCGGAGTTGGCGGCGCAGATTGGCTGGGAACGGGTGGATGGCGTGCTGTTGGATCTGGGGCTTTCATCCATGCAGTTGGATGATCCATCGCGTGGTTTTGCCTTTCGTCTGGAGGGGCCGCTGGATATGCGCTTCGGCCCATCT
>JBKHKF010000146.1:0-6748 GCA_046537745.1 Anaerolineales bacterium
ACGCTATCGGGCTTTGTGGGCTATGTGGAGCGGGACCAGCGCCGCAATTCTGACAAGATTCTGCGCGAAGCCGTGGCGGATCGCTATGAAAAGGAATGGTCCAGGCTGTCCGAAATCCAGCGGGATCTCATCGCGGACGGAAAAATTGAGCTGGTGGATGATCTGGAAGCGGCTGCGCTAAAGCTCCGGGCCTTTATTGATCGCGTGCGCACCGCTTCTTACGGTTACGCTGGTTTGTTTGACCATGTCCGTATTGGCAAGGACGAACTTGCCAAGCTGTACCAGTATGACAGCGCACTGCTCGAGCATGCGAACACGGTTGAGAGGGCAGTGGACAACGTGCAGGCATCAATCGGCACAGATGGGTTGCCGGCGGCTATACGTCATATGAGGAGCGTCAGCCAGGAAGCCGTTGATCTATTCGACCAGAGACAGCAGGTCATATTAGCTGAGGGTTAGAAAGAATCCAGGAGAAAGAAATCATGGCAAGGATTTTCGATGTAATTGAGTATCCGAATGAGATGCGGAACGAAATCGTTCACCGGTTCCCCGAGGGTGAATCGGGCGATTTCCGCATTGGCAGTCAGGTGATCGTGAGGGAATCCCAAACGGCTGTGTTCTATCGGGATGGTCAAGCCCTGGACACCTTCGGCCCCGGCCGTCACACCATCACCACAGCCAACATTCCGCTGCTGATCAACGTGGTGGAAAAGGCGTTCGGTGATCGCACCCCCTTCACCGCTGAGGTGTTCTTTGTGTCCATGCGCGAGTTCGCCAATGAGAAGTGGGGAACTCCGCAGCCGATCATCGTGCGCAACCCTGGCATGGGTCTCGGCGTTGCGCTGCTGCAGGGCTATGGTGCTTACAGCTTTGAGGTGAACGATCCGCAGCAGTTTGTAGCGCAAATCGTCGGCTCGACAGGAACCTATGGCACCAACGACATCAAGGACAGGCTGCGATCGATGCTGCTCTCCAAGCTGCAGGACTTGCTTGGTGAGACGACGGAAGCCAGCACCGTTCCGGAGTTGATCGGCATGGTGGAGGAAATGGGCGCGGCTGTTCGGGCCAAGGCACAGGATGATTTCAAAGCTATCGGCATGACGTTGAAGTCCTTTTACATTGAGAGCTTAAAGCCTTCAACCAAATCCGCCGAGGAGCTGCGGGCAATGGGCATGTTGGATATGGCTACCTACACGCAACTACAGGCTGCGGACGCAATGCGAGATGCAGCGCAGAATCCTTCGGGCGGCGCCGGCTTGACAGCTGGCATCGGCGCTGGCATGGGCATCGGTAACCTGATCGGCGATCAGGTGCGAGGCGGCATGCAGGGCCAGGGTGACCAGGGCGCCGGCGATGGCGGGGAAGGCGGTGGCGGGATGCCGCCCGTCATGACCCCCTCCGAAGCGGCCGAAGTGCTGCGGGTGGCTGAAGAGGATGTTGTCAAAGCCATTGAAGCCGGTGATCTGAAAGCAAAGAAGTTGGGCAATGCCTACCGGATCAGCCGTGAGGCGTTGGAGGAGTTTCTGAAGAGCTGAGCTTCTTGGGTTGAGATATTAGGAAAAACTGTTGAACTGCAGCAGGGGCGACCGATCGGTCGCCCCTGTTTTTTTATTCCTCTGCGGCAGGATCTGCCAGGTCCATCCGCTGCGCCAGTTGATCCACTATTTCGGATGGCGGCGCCTCGCCCGAGGGAAGCCTCCGCAGCCGGTCCTTAATCTTTTTGTAGTGGACGGCCGGAATTGGGATGTCGCTCTCCTTGACCTTCAAGTTCGCTTCATCGTTCAGGAAGACCAGCAGTGGTTCCGCCTGGTAGGGTTCCTCTTCTTCGGAAGCGAAATGGGAGTTCAGAAAAACGTTGGCGTTGGATACTTCCCTGGTGGCCTTACGGCCGATGTTGCCCAATTGCTTTCGACCGCCTCTCCTCAACAGCCCGCCGCTCGGCTTGTCCTGGATCCATTGATCCTCTTCATAGGTGATGGTGCCTTCTTGGTCCTGTGGGACCAGCGTGAGAGTGCCCGGTGGCCCGATCAAGAGGTGATTCGTTGGTCCAGCGTAGTGAAGGATGGCCCAACGGTCATCCAATCCCTTAAGAGCGGCATCGATGCGTTCATCCTCACGAGGGCTTCGGCCCCACTTGTTCATCATGGCGATACCGAACTGGGAGGTCAGGGTTCCCAGCACTGCTACCAGCAGGACGGTCGTCACGTCCTCCCGGTTGTTCAGCGAGTAGATGAAGCCGCCGGCCAACAGCGCCAATCCGGAGAAGACCAGGAAGCGGCCGGTGTTGTGGTTGCGTTGGATTCGGGGAAGATTTACATATCGTCTCATGGGGCTCCTATGGACTGTAAGATCAGACAGGCGTTCTGGCCGCCCAGGCCGAAGGAATTCGATAGGGCGGCGCTGACATCAACCCGCCGGGCTTCGACGGGAACGTAATCCAGGTCGCATTCGGGATCCGGGTGTTCGTAGTTAATGGTTGGATGGATCATATCGTCTTGGATGCTAAGGGCACAGACGGCCGCTTCAATGGCGCCTGAAGCGCCCATTGGATGGCCGATCATGGATTTTGTGGAGGAGATCGGCAGATCATAGGCGCGGCTGCCGAAGACCTTTTTGATGGCAAGGGTTTCTGACTTGTCGTTAGCCGGCGTTGAGGTGCCGTGAGCGTTGATGTAATCGATGCTCTCGGGCTGCAGTTCGGCATCCTCCAAAGCCCAGCGCATTGTCCGCACGGCGCCCTCGGCCTCAGGGTGGGGCGCTGCCAAATGATAAGCGTCGCTGGAACTGGCGTAGCCGACCACCTCTGCATAGATGTGGGCGCCGCGGTTGGCAGCTTCCTCCAGCGTTTCCAACACCAAGCAAGCCGCACCCTCGGAGAGTACGAATCCTTCCCGTTTGGCGTCAAAGGGCCGTGAAGCGCGTTGGGGCTCTTCATTGAAGGAGGTGGGAATGGCGCGCATCGTAGCAAAACCGGCCATCACATAATCGCGGATCAGCGCCTCGCCGCCTCCCGCCAGCATCCGGTCCGCCTTGCCAGCCCGGATTGCGTGAAAAGCTTCGCCGATCGTTTGTGTCCCGGTGGCGCAGGCGGTAGTAATGGTGCTGTTGGGGCCGAGCGCGCCGAAGCGCTCCGTCACGTGAAAGGCCAGCATGTTTGGAAGCACGGCTGGCGCGGCGAAGGGGTCCAGCCTGCCAAACCCTCGCTTTCGGTACATCTCGATGCCATCCTCGATCTTATCCACGCCGCCGGTGGCGGTTCCGATATACACGCCGGTGCGATCCGGGGAGGGGAGAGGCGTTGGCAGCTTTGCATCCGCCACTGCCAGCGTCGCGGCCGCGAGCGTTATTTGGGCGGCGCGGGAAATCCTTCGGGCGGTTTTCGCCGACATGAAATCCGCCGGTTCGAAGTTTTTGAGCTCACCGCCGATCTTGCAGGGGATATCACCGGTGTCAATTTGTGTGATCTTTCCAATACCAGATTGGCCCGCCAGCAGTTTCTGCCACTGCTGTTGCAGATCCGTGCCAAGGGGTGTCACCATGCCGATTCCAGTGATTACAATCCTTCGGTCGGGCTTGATTGCCGACATACGCTTCAGCCCTGAAGCCGGTGCTGGATTGATTCGCTGAGCGCATCGAGCAGATGAGTCTCGACGGCTTGCCGGGCCACCCGGATGGCGTTGTAGACGCCGGTGGCGCCGGAGCGGCCATGCCCGATAAAGACCAGACCGTTGACTCCCAGCAGCACTCCGGCGCCGTATTGCTCTGGGTCCAGAATGTTACCTACACGTCGAAAGGCAGGGCGGGCGAGGGCACCGCCCAGACTGGTGATCGGGCTGGCCTTGATGTGTTCCCGGATCAGGTCAATGAGCAGCGCTGAGACGGCTTCACTTGTTTTCAGGAACACGTTGCCCACGAAACCGTCCGTCACAACAACATCGGCTTTGCCGGCATAGGCTTCTTTGGCCTCCACGTTGCCAATGAAATTGAGGCTGGTATCTTTAAGCAGTGGAAAGGACTCCTTGATGAGCTCATTGCCTTTGCCCGCCTCCTCGCCGTTGGACAGCAGCGCGACCTTCGGCGATCCAACCCCCAGAACTTTTTCGGCGTAAACAGAGCCCATCAGGGCAAACTGCAGCAGGAACTCGGGTTTGCAGTCGGCGTTGGCACCGATATCAAGAACCAGCGCCTGTCCATTTCGGACCGGGAAGGCGGCCGTCAGAGCGGGTCGCTTGAGGCCGCGAATACGGCCCAGGCGGAAAATTGCATTGGCCAGCGCGCCGCCGGTGTTGCCGCAGGTGACGAAGGCGTCGGCTTCACCCGATTTCACCAGTTCCATGGCGACGGCCATGGAACTTTTCGGCTTGCCACGGGCGCTGTCGGCGGGCTTGTCGGTCATCTCCAGGACCTCGGGAGCGTGGATGACCTGGACTCTATCATCGGAGATGCCGGCTTCGGCCAGCCGGCTCTCGAGGAGCTCATCTTTACCAACAAGCAAAATGGGATCAGGCCAAGATTCGAGAGCCTGGATTAATCCTTGGATCTCAGGTTCTGGGTGGTCATCGGTGCCCATTGCATCCAGGGCAATTCGTGGCATGTGGGCCTCACAATCCTTGCAGGTGGCTTCGGGTTGACAGTCAACCTTCGTCGGCTATAATACCCCAGGTCACCGTTTCTGCGCTGGTGCTGGAACTGGCAGACAGGCACGGTTGAGGGCCGTGTGCCGCGAGGCGTGCGGGTTCGACTCCCGCCCAGCGCACTGAACCCGAAATCCATCAGGATTTCGGGTTTTCTCTTTAAGGTCGACGCTCATCACTCGAGCGAAGTACGCCGTTCGATCATCCGGACCACCAAAGAAAGCATCAGCGTCATCACCAGATACATCAGGGCGACAGAGTTGTAGCCTTCGAAGGCGCGGAAGTTCCGTGATACCCACAGGCGGCCTTGTTGGAGGATTTCGGGCAATGCGATGACTGAGATCAGGGAAGAGTCCTTGAGCAATGCAATAAAGTCGTTTCCAAGCGGCGGCAGGATCAAACGGATCGCTTGCGGCAGTATCACGTAGCGCATAGCCTGTAGATAATTCATTCCAAGGGAACGGGCAGCCTCAACCTGGCCGCGCGGGATTGACTGGATGCCGGCTCGATACACCTCCGCCAAATAAGCGCCGTAGCCGACTGCCAGACCGATCACTGCGGCCGGGATGCCGCGCAAGTCGATCTCGCCGAACCCCCAGCCGGCGCTGGCGGTGCGAAGCGCGGGTGTGACGGCAAATCCCATGTATAGCACGATCACCAGCATGGGAATGCCGCGGATGATTTCAACGTACAGCGTTGAAATGGTATAGGGCATCGCTGGCAACAGTATTGCGAAGGCCTCCACCACGACCAAAACGATCAGCACGGTGGGCCATCGACGCCATTCCGGCGAGATTGCGAGCAGCAGCAGCACCGCCCCTAAGCCAATCAGCGTTCGCCAGCCCAGATTCTGACCTAAATCGGGGGACGGGGAGGAGGTGCGCATCAATCCGAACAACAAACCAAGGATCAGCGCGGCGACGAAGGATATCAAAGTGACACGGATTGTAAGAAAGACCCCGCGCGACAAGAACATGGTCTTGAGGATGCGGAAAGGCTGATGGCTGAAGTCGTCAAAAAGGACCACCCGGTTTGCGCCTGGAGATTTTCCCACGAACGCCGGTGTGCTGGTTTCCAATGTGAGATGCTGACCCTCCATCTGGATTGGATCGATGGGTTCGGGGACGGCATCCTCTGTGATAATGAGGTAGACAAACTCCGAGCGGCTCATCGGATCGTTGATTGGGTCGAAACTCTCCACGAACAGCTTGTACTCACCGGGAGGCATTGGATCTTGAATGGCGATGCGCCAATCGCCACCTTCTTCAACTGTGGAGCGCGAGACGGATTCCCGGTTCCAGGGAAGATCGAAAATGAATGTAATCGCATCGATATAGCGCGAATCCGTGAGCGTCGAGTAAGCGACGATCACGCCGACAATCAGAATTATCACGCCCCACCACGGGACATTTTGCCAGGGGATCATCAAGCCGAGACGGCCGCGCTGGCTTGCTTTACCGCCTATTTGCAGTGGTTCGGGTTGTTTATCCTGGGGTGGCTCGCTCATGCTGGCGTTGTTCTCTTCCTTTTGATGAACGCTTCATGGGTCGGGTCCGGAGAACCGGCAAGCGCGGCAGACGCAGGAATTAACTCAGGATTTGGAGCCCATGTTTGAAAGGGGGCGACCGGTGGGTTGATCAACCCACCGGTCGCGGATTGAGTGCAACGGTTCACTTACTCCGTGCCGAAGTACTCGTTGTAAATCTCGTCATACTGACCGCTATCGCGGACCGCGGCCAGACCCTGGTTGATCGCTTCAAGCAGATCCTGGCGTTCAGGGTTGACGGCGATCCCGTATTGCTCATCGGTATACACACCGTCCAGCACCGTCAGGTTCATCTCAGGATTCGCCTGCACGATGTCAATGGCGGTTGGACCATCGGCAACGGCGGCATCCACGTCGCCATTCGCCAGCGCCTGGAAGGCCAGGGTGTTCTCATCGTATCGAACGACCTCGGCGTCGGTCTGTTCGGTCAACCAAATGTCACCGGTGGTTTGAATCTGGACACCCACAGGCCGGCCTGCCAGATCGTCAGGCCCTGAAATTTCCGTGTCGCCTTCGCGGACCACGATCCGTTGGCCAGCTTCGAAGTACGGGTCGCTGAAGTCAACCA
>JBKHKF010000147.1:0-6728 GCA_046537745.1 Anaerolineales bacterium
GGCGAGATGTTGGTGATCCCGGTTTCCCAGGCCGTGGTCGCCTTGCTTGCCCCCACCGCCATGCGAGGTCGCTACATGGGCGTCTTTGCGCTCTCATGGGGCGTCCCCTCGGCCGTCGGGCCCTGGGCGGCGGGCTTGATCCTCGATAACCTGAACCCGAACCTGGTCTGGTATCTCTCCGGCCTGATTTCCCTTTTGGCCATCGCCGGGTTCCTGGCGCTGCACCTCCGGGTGCAGGAGCGGGTCGAGCAGCCGGCAGCCAAGTCAATCCCCTAAATTCCTCTGGCGGATGTTCGTCCGCTTCTCATCCTTCCCGTCAAAGCGGCCACCTGAACCCATTCTCGCGCCTGTTACGGCCCCGCACCGCCCTGGACAGTCAACAACAGCTTACGCACCTTTTGAGCCATCGCCCATATATGCGCACAAGGCCAAAGATCTACAAACATCCAGCCCGCCTCCACGATAATCCCCGGGTTGGCAATCAAACGAAATACCCGAGCCTGAAGTGGCCCACAGCGCCAGCATCCCTGAGACAAGCTGATCAAATCCGGATAATCAACGCCAACTCCCATCCGGACTGTCGGGAAAATTCCTACAAGATGTAGGGAATAATCCTATACCGATATAACTCGCTGTGCGGAATAATAAACATGGCCATTTGTGAAGTTTTACACTAATGGATCAAAGAATCTCGAAGTCAAACATTCGAAGGAGATTGGATTTCTATGTCCGAAAAACAAAATTTTTCCCGCCGGGATTTCATTCAGTTGATGGGAGGTTCATCGGCCGCTGTGGCTGCTGGCAACCTATTCCCAAAGGCATCTGAGAATCCCCTGGCCAGACCCGAGCTTTACTCGGATACATCGGCACCCGGTGTGCCCGGCTACGTCAAAGAGGTGGAGGAACCCACCTACACCAAGGACGTCGTTGGCGAGATTGAACGCTTCGATGAGCGCGCCCGCGCTTTCTCCAAGGCACGCTATGTCGATGGTGATGGTTTCTACGAAAAATTCTATGAGATGTACCCGGATCTGAAGGGTGAATCGGAAGCCCTGGCTCCTTACCGCGATCCGGCTCCGGTCCGGGCCGAGCGAGGCGGTGTTTCACTCACCGGCTACCTGCTGGCCAATATGGCTTTCTCACCCATCGGGGTCCTTTCCTCCGATGAGATCTGCGAGCCGGGTGTCAGCCCCAACAAGTTGACATCGGAAGCGGACGCCTCCGATATGGCCCACCGAGTGAAAGAATTCTCAAAGGCCCTGGGCGCGTACGATGTCAAGATCGGGCCGCTGAAAGAGGAATACATTTATTCCCACCGAGGCGCCCGCGTCTTCGAGGGCTCCGATTGGGGCGAGCCCATCGACTTGAACCACCCCACCGCCATTTCCATCGCTTACGCGCAGGATTTCGAGCGGATGAACAACAACACCGGCGGCGCCCACAACGTGGAGGTCGGCAAGATTTACACGCAGATGGCGACCCTGGCGATTTCCCTGGCCAACGCCATCGCAGGCATGGGCTACTCGGCTCGAGCTCATCACGTCGGCCTGTACGAGATTCTGCAGGTTCCGGTGGCGATCGATGCCGGTTTAGGCGAGCTCAGCCGCGCTGGCTACTGCCTGCACCCCGAACTGGGCTTGAACTACCGCCTGGTCACCGTAACCACCGATATGCCGCTGGCTTACGACAAGCCCGTCGACTTTGGTATCCAGGACTTCTGTGAGAACTGTCTGATTTGCGCTGAGAACTGCCCGCCGGGAGCCATCAGCACCGGCGAGAAGAAGGAGCGCAACGGCGTCATGGTCTGGGACCTGGACGAGGTGGCTTGCCTGGCGTTCTGGGGCGAGAACGGAACCGGCTGCTCGACATGCCATACCGCTTGCCCATGGAGCAAACGGTCGGGCGATTGGCTCCACGATCTTTCCCGCTACTATGCCGCCAGCGGCGGCGGCGCGGGCAACTTGATGGCAGCACTCGACCGCACCTTCTACGGTGATTATGAATCGACTCCCACCCCCGACTGGCTGAAGTAGCTCCTCGGGGCACTTGAAAGGAAACAATGATGACCATACTCTGGTTGCTGCTCGGATTACTGCTCGGCATGGGCCTGCTTCGCCTGTATCAGGCCAAGGGCTCCGAACTCGGCGTGCTGGATTGGATATTGCTGGCGCTGTTTGCGATTGGCGTGGTGTTTACCCTCGCAGCCGTCACCAGCTTTGCCAGCGAACCCTATCTGAACTCCGGGCGAGCCGCGCTGGTCGCCGGTTTCATCTTCGGCGGCATCACGCTTCTTCTCGGCGTCGGCACCTATCGAAAGATCTTTGCCGGCTAACCCATAGCCGCTCCATCTCAAATCAAAGCCCCCGACAAATTCATGTCGGGGGCTTTTCCATCCTCTTTAGATGTTCCAACGAGGGAGTGCCGGCAGGCCGATGGACCGAAAACGGCCGGCCCGTTTCAATCTTTTTGCAGCGCCGGCTCCAACTCCTGCCAGGTGGCGGCGCCGTCCCGGGTATGGAGGAAGGCAACTTCGCCCTGATCGGATTGGGCCACCGCCCAGCCCTGCTCTGTGTTAACGAAAACAAAATCGCCATCCCAAAAGACGGTCTTGCGCAGTTCCCAGTTTGCTCCGCCGTCCCGCGTCAAATGGATCTCCCGCCCCAGCGCCCACCCTTCATCGGGGTTAAGAAATTGCAGCTCACCCTCCGGGATTTCTTGAGCCCGCCACTGCTGGCCTCCATCCTGGGTTGAATACAAAAAAGCGAAGCGGGTCTCGTCGCCGTTATCAAAGACGCGGCATAGAACGCCAACGAACCACTCATCAGCCGAGAAGGCGTGGGGAGAATGGCTGTGGCAGCCTCCACCAGCGGCCGCCTGATAGGCCTCCTCGAAGCCAGCCGGCGCAGGCAGCAACATGGAGGTCCAGGTCTCGCCACCATCCCGGGTGCTTAACACCTCGGCCCCTTCCACCGGGCATTCGCTGATGGTGAGCAGGCCATCCTGTGGCGACACAAAAGTCATCCCCGACTTGATGCAGCCGGATAGTCCGGGGCCAGGCGCATCGAAGGGGCCATGTTGAACAGCCCAGCTGGCGCCGCCATCGTTGGTTCTCAACAAAGCGACAGGGTGCTGATGCATACCCACACCGCCACGGCGGGCCAGAATCCAACCGACCTGGCCGCTTCCATATCTCATGTAGGGTTCCGCCACATCCGACCCCAGGAATGGCACGCGCAGCGGTTGGCTCGCCTGCCAGGTCACGCCGGCATCCTCGGTCCGCCACACGACCAGAACGGAGCCGCCCCCCTCCTCCGGACCAACCAACGGCACATAGCGCATGAACTGGGCGCGATCCTCATTCAAGACGACGGCTTCGACGTTAAAGCCCTCTTCCACCAAGGACCGGCGCAACGGCGGAGTCACTTCATACCAGCTGATCCCACCATTATTCGTCCGCAGCAGCCTGCGTGTATCATCCTGATTACCGCCGATGGCCCAACCTGTAGTCGCGTTCAGCATCCTGACTTCATCCAGGATGATTTCGGCCTCCACCGCCAGCGGCGGAACCGCATCCACCGGGCCCAATTCAGGCGGAGCCGCCGTCGGGGGTTCAACCGGACTTGGCGTCGGCGCCATTTCCATTTCATCTTCGGTGGCCGCAACAGTTGGTTGGCCGCTTTGAGTTGGGGCCAGAGTCGCCGCTGTCGATTCCGCCGTGGCTGTGGGTGGAGGCATTGTTTGTTTGAAGAAGCTGCAGCCAGCCAAGGCCAATCCGGCGACGAAGACAACAACGCCGAACCTGGCGAAGTTTTGATTCGTCATACCGTACACTCCGGTCTTTGAGCGGTTACGTTCCGGCGGCTGGTGAGGATGCATGGAGAGGAGACAGTGTTGGGGGCACGGAGAAGAGGTCTATCTTTCTTCCCTGGGAATGGCCGGATCAAGGGATTCCGCCGGATTGCTGTCCAGCTGGACATTCACGTCGCAGGTGTCTCTGGCGGCCTCCGCTTCATCCAGTGTATCGTAGCGTAAAGTAACAGCGGCGCCGACTGCCTGATCCGGATGAGCAGCCGTAATCCGATTTCCGCCAACCGTGGAATCCCAAAGGCCGGAGGGACGGGCATAGACGCGATCCCGATGGAGCTGAGCCGAACCTGTGATGGTGAAAGATCCGCTGTAGGTCCCCGATCCAAGCTCCCCTGGACAGTTCACGCCGATCTGGTATGCGTGCTGCCCCTCGTTCAAAAGGTCTGGGCTAAACCGGTATTCGTAGGTGACGACCCATCCAGGCTGCGGCGTATTGGCCGGGAGCGGCGTCTGGAGGGTAATAGGCGTCGCGGTGGGCGGTGTCGGTGCCGGCACTAACCCTGGATTTGTGAGAAAAAAGTACACACCGATCAGCACTCCCACAATCCCAGTGCCAATCACCAGCAGCACGATACCTATGTTGCGAATTTGATTCTTGCGCTGCATCTGGCCTCCCGGATGGCGCCTTCGCCCAGATCATCGATTTCCAGTGTCGATAATACCCCAAGCGGACTGGGTGGCAAGCGCTAAATTTCGAAGGCAGTCACAGATGATCCGGCGCTCACCCGGAGCATCCGAAAACCTCGGAGATTGAAGCGTTACGAAAAGCTGGTGTCGGTTGCAGTTCTAGCGAGATCGTTGGCGTCGGCCCGGCATTTCAAGCGTGCCAGCGCCGTAGATCGCTGCTGTCATCTTGAATCCGGCTAATTCCAATTTCTCGCCGAACATGGGACGAATGCCCGTCGGCTTGAGCTCGCCCAACACTTTTCCGCCCTCGGAAATGCCCTCTTCCTCGAAGCGGAAAATTTCGCTCATGACGATGGTGTCCCCCTCCATGCCAACGACCTCCGTGATGCTGGTTACCTTGCGGCTTCCGTCCCGGAGTCTGGTCTGCTGGACGATCACATCCACCGCCGAGGCGATCTGCTGCCGGACAACTTTCAACGGCAGATCGACACCTGACATGAGCGAGAGCGTCTCCAGGCGAGAGGTGGCATCCCGGGGCGAATTGGCATGCACCGTGGTCAACGAACCATCGTGGCCTGTGTTCATCGCCTGCAGCATGTCCACAGCTTCGCCGCCGCGAACCTCACCCACGATGATCCGATCCGGCCGCATGCGCAGTGCATTCCGCACGAGATGGCGGATCGGCACTTCGCCGTGACCATCCACGTTTGGCGCCTTGGTCTCCAATCGCACCAGGTTCACATGCTGGAGTTGAAGCTCAGCGGCATCCTCGATGGTCACCAAACGCTCACCTTCGGGAATGGAAGCGGACAGGATATTGAGAAGCGTCGTTTTGCCCGAGCCGGTTCCTCCCGAAACCACAATGTTAAGTTTGGCGGCAACGCAGGCTTCCAAAAACTTCGCCATGCTCTCGGTGATGGAGCCAAAGCGAATAAGGTCTTCCACCATAAGTCGTTCTTTGGCAAACTTGCGAATTGTGATGCTGGGACCGTCCAGGGCCACCGGCGGGATCACCGCGTTGACGCGTGAGCCATCGGGCAAGCGAGCATCCACGGTGGGATGGTCGGGCTCGATACGGCGTCCCAGCGGCAGGATGATTCGATCAATCAGCCGGTGCACTTCATCATCGTCATCAAACTGAACCGGCGCTTGCTCCAGGCGGCCCTTGCGCTCAACGAACACTCGTTGGGGTCCGTTGATCATCACCTCACTCACATCGGGATCATCCAGCAACGGCTGGATCGGACCATAACCCAACACCTTGTTGAGAACATCCTCGAAAAGCTGATTTCTCAGTGAATCGGTGAGTCCAGCACCGGACCGTTGGTATGCCTCCTGCAGGATTTGAGAGGCATGCTCACGACTTGGTAAAGCTCCACCCTCATCGCCCAACTCAGCGGACAACTGCTCCAGCAGCCAGCTCCGGAAACGGATCAGCTGCTCACCCCGGTTTTCCGTTCCCCTTCCGTTTCCTTCAGTCACGATCAACCCCCTTGTTCTCCAGCGGCTGAACCCAGAGAATCTGATCCAGGTTTATCGCCAGAAAATCCGCCTTGATTTCCTCGCCACCGCTTTTGATAATCGCGTTCGTCACCGCGACGAACCCCTTCGTCTCATTGAGTTCGTCCAGGGGCCGCCTGTCCGGATGCACGTGGATCGTGCCTTCGATCAAGTCCTCCCGTGTCCGCAGCCTTGCGCGGATAGGACGCTTTCGAATGACATCGGTGAAGTACTTTCCTTTTCGACTTCTTGTGACCGTCATCAAACCTACCTTCCAAAACGGATTCACGACACAGGTATCGGCGAGGAACTACCCTCCGCCGGATTAAATTCTAGCGGCAGTGCCACCTGCGCTCGCTTACAAACGCCTCACAATTAAAATAAAAACAGCCGGCAAAAAGCCGGCTGCTGCTCAAGGATTTGGCGGGCTAGATCTCTGCAACCTCCGGCAGAATCTTCTCCCCGAAAGTATCGATGGGCGCCAGCTCGTGCACATTTGGCATATTGAATATGGCGTGTTCGATCCCGATATCCGATAGCTCGCCACACCAATCCACCACCTCGGCAGGGGACATCTCCCCTCGAGCCAGATGGGCCGTTCCCAGGCTTGTCTTTTCGATGGCGCTGAACTCGCGCCCGACCTCTTCACAGTGTTCTTCCAGAACCTCCAGCTTGTGCTCAAGAACATCCGTGCCTGCCCGAGCGAAGAGGTTGCAGGCGTCGGCATACTCAGC
>JBKHKF010000003.1:0-25120 GCA_046537745.1 Anaerolineales bacterium
GGGCAATCCAGAACAGCTTGTCCTGCGCGCCGATGATGAAAGACTGCCCAAATAGCGTGAAACGATCAAGTTCCGTATAGATTGAATAATCAAGCACCTCCGTCGCCACTTGATCCGGGGATGCCAACGGATGAATCTTTAGATTGAAAAGCTGTGCGTAATTATCCAGCCCAACCCAGTTACGGGTGCCGAAGGAATCCCAATCCGTGAAGCTGAGGAACAGCGACAACAGCAGGGGGGCAGCGAAGAATAACAGGAACCCGATCAAGTTAGGTGACAAAAACAGGAAACCCGTAATAGCTTCATTTTGACCCAGCCTGGCAGGAAATAGATCCGCCAACCAAGGTTGGCTCAGCACCCAGGCAACCAGTCCGTACGCCACAGCGCCCATGATCAAGCCGGGTTCAAGCGTTGAATCGATCGCTATGAGCCGCTCCCAGAGCCAGGGAAGCATCCCTGATAAAGCGACAAAGACCAACGCTGAGATCAGACTGAGCCAACGACCGGCTCGAAGGAGCAGTTCGCTCCTCTTCGCTTTCGATGGATCACCCGCCCCCATACTTCGGACCAAATAGCCGGCGAAAACACCCGCCAGCGGCACGATCGCACGTCCCATGTTGTTTGCGATGATGTCGATCACCAACGGAAAATTCAGGCCCTGGAGCGCAGCCAACAAGAAGGCGATAAACGCCAGATAATTGCTGAGAAGTGCGAGAACCCTGCCAAAAGCTGAGCGACGGATTATGAGGGGCCCCGCTTGGGCTAAGATTGCCATTATCATGGCAAAAGCCCACGCTACACTTCTGGCCCTGGCGCTTTTTCTGGTTGCGTGTGCCGGAGGTCAGCCTTCGGGGACAGATCCCATTGCTCCTGCCACCACGGCGCCTCCACCGACCTCGCCTCCAGCCATGCGCTCGGCAACAACTTTCGCCCCGCCTTCACCGGCATCAGACTCGGCCACGCTCGCACCAGTCGGTCCAGCCTATCAAGCAAACTACAACCCGCTAACAGGATTGCCCCTTGATCCGGATCAGCAGTTGGACCGGACACCCTTTCTTGTGGCCATCACAAACTTTCCACCCTCTTCACGGCCACAGACCGGCCTGTCGCTGGCGGATCACGTTTGGGAGAGCTCCATCGCCCAGGGACAAACCCGGTTCCTCGCTGTCTATTACGGGGTTGAATGGAATCATTTCGAAGGGAGCGCCGCCCAGCGGAACCTGCCCTACGACCATTTGCTGGGACCGGTCCGTTCCGGACGAGTGGTATTCGAGGATATCCGGTCCTTCTACCCGGGCGCGCTCTTAATCACTCGAGCCGCCTCCCCGGAGATCCTTCCCGAGCTCAACCGCCAGTTCACGATGTTCAACAAGGATCCCCAGGACGTCAACAGCGCCGGCCTGACCTACCAGGAAATCCTCGAACTGCCGCTTAAAACGGCTTCGGCCGAAACATACGCCGGCCTGCATTTCGACCCGGAGGTGCCCCCCGGCGGTGTATCAGCTCCGGACCTGACCGTAATCTACAACCAGTACGCGCAATATAGCTGGGTTTTTGAAGAGAGCAGCCAGCGCTACACGCGGCTGCAAGCCCCCTTCGGTAGTGATGGACCGATGTCACCTCTGATCGACCGGCTGACCGGGCAGCCGCTCCAGTTTGACAACCTGGTTGTGTTGTTCGCCCAACACAAATTCGAGAATCTGGCGGCTACCATCCTGGAGATTGAGATGCGGTTTGTGCCCGAAAGATACGGACTGCTCTTTAGAAATGGACAGGTATACGAGATCAGATGGTCCTCGCGGCGAAACGAATTTCGCCTGTTGGATGAGGCGGGCCAGGATTTCCCGCTGAGACCGGGGACCACTTTTTACGAAGTTGTCAGCTTTCGCTCCACCTGGAATCCCGAGACGCGCGTGCTGCGTTATCACCAGCCGCCGCTGCCAACGCTGACGCCATCAGCCACTCCCACTCCCACCACCACGCCAACGCCGACGAGGACCGCAACGCCAACGCCGACACCACCCTAGGCCGACAGCAGGAACAGCGCCGACAAGGTCAGATTTAGGGAGAGCAGGAAAAGCTGGCTGCCCGCCTGCGCGATCTCCGGCAGATCTTCCCGCCAGCGCAGGCCCGCTGACCAGAACGCCGTCAATATAAAGAACATGAGAAGCCCGGCAGCCGCCCACCAAAATCCCCAGCCCTCGGGCAGCGGCCAGCGCCACCAAAGGAACCAACTCAACACATAGATCCAGGTCAGCCCCGACGCCAGCCAACCTAAACGCAGCAGAAGGGGTGGAAGAAGCCTGCCGGCGAACATCCCAATCACTGTCGCCACCACCGCGATCGCCAAGGCCAATCGACCGTTGGCCTGCCACTGACCTTGAGCCAGCGCCGCCACCAGCATTCCGGCCAGCAATGCAAATACTTGCAGGCCAGCCAGACGAAAGCCTTCGCTCAATTCGACGAAGCGGGTGAGCAGAAAAGCCAGGGCAGCCAGCACCACCAACGGTAGGCTCCAGCGGGGGGAAATCGCCGGAATGAACAGAAGCGATGCAGCCAGCATCACGGCCTTCGCCAGCAGCCACCAGCCCACAAGGGAAATCCAGTACTCCCGTCTCGCCTCCCGATCCTTCACCGCTGCGGCACCTCGGAAAAGGCCTCCGCGGGAAGGTCCACATAGTCTCGCCCCAAAATACCAGCCAGCAGCACTACCACCCGCCGACGGATCAGGACCCGCAGGCGGAGGTTGTCGTCTTCCAGTTGATAATCGTGGGGGAACTGCGCCTGTAGATCCAGAATTTGCGGATCTGTGGACACGAAACCGTTTAGCTCAGAGTAATTTAATGCCAGCGCCTCCACCGTCGATTGCGCCAATGGTTCGACCAGGGTCTGTCGGTCCTCATCAATCAGCCAGTGGGCAACATCGGCGGGTTCAGGTGTAGCCGTGCACATGCCGCCTGTATCGCCGTAGTCCCCATCAGGTACGCACGCTGGACGGGCCGCCGCCTCCGTTTGCCTTGGCACCGCCAGTGTCACCATCTGCTCCGCCACCAGGCCGATGCCGGCGTCAGCAGCTGCTTGCGCGGCTCTCTGAGCCTCGCTTCTTCTTAAATAAAGACGACCGCCATCCACCATCAATGCCAGCAGGAATAAACCAACCATGATAAGAAAAGCGACGATCAAGATCACCTGGCCGCGCGGCTTCATGGGTTCTGATACTCCATCCGGCTCACAGCCTGCGCTTGCAGCGGTACCTGCACCGCTCCTGGTAGATACAGCGGAAAGTCATACTGCAGCGTCACCGAGATTGAGTGGCCACGCGGCAGCGGCCAGGGTTCGGTGCGGGGCCATTCATCAGCTTCGGGGTCGATATCGATCACAAGCCTGGATGGGTCCAGCGAGTTCAGCGCGCTGTCGACGGCCCCATAGATTTCACTGTCACCGCTCGTCGGGTCAACCAGGGTCGCTCCCGCGCGAGCTCCTTCCCAGGCGGCCTGTGTGAGCTCCATTTGCGCGTTAATCATCAGCCCCATGTTGACGGAGCCGATGAGAAGCAATAGCAGCACCGGCAGCACCACGGCGAACTCCACCACTGCTTGCCCCCTGGCTGCAACCCCTTTGCCACCCGGTGGATCAAAAGACGACATCTTATTGCCCCATGAATAGATGAAGCAGCGGCGGGCCAAGGTACACGATCAATAAAGCAGGGAGAAAAAAGAAAACCAACGGGAACACAATCAGGATCGGAAGCCGCCGGCTTGCCTCCTGAGCGCGCCGTCTCCGTCGTGCTCGAAGCAATTCCCCCTGTACCTGAAGTGTCTTCGCCAGTGAGGTCCCCAGCTGCTCTGCCTGCTTAACGGCGGCCGCAAAAGCCCGCAAATCAGGCGATGGATTGCGTTCTGTCAGCCTGGCCAGCGCCTCCTCTTTTGTATGGCCCCGATCCAGCGTCGAGATCAGGCGTTTCAGCTCATCGCCAAGCAATCCGCCGTGGCGGTGAACTGTGCGCCGAAGCGCCAATTCGAACCCCAATCCAGCCTCCAGGCCGAGGCGCAGGCGATCCATCAGATCTGGCAATCCATGGTTGATCTGGCGAAGCCGCTCCTCCACCCGCCACTGGAGCCAGAGCATCGGCGCCCACCAACTCAAGACGACAAGCAGCACCCCCACAAAAATACGGAACAGTGAGCCAGGCTGATTGAGAATCAACACAGCGGCCAGAAGCAGGCCAGCCAAAACAATAGCCCAACGCATCCCAAGATAGCTGCGGGTATCCCAATCGAGCCCGGCATGGACCAGCCGCAATCGTTTCTCCGGTCGGTCCCAGCGCCGCACCAGCCGGGCGGGCACGGGCACCGCCCTGGCTAATGATTGAAGCCGGCGAGCGGGTTCTCCGCTTTCTGCGCGAGCCGCTGGCCGCCGATCGAGGATGAAGCGCATAAGGCCGTAAGCGAGAGCACCGATGGAAAGACCGCCGAGCGCTGCGATGGCTAGCTGCACAAACTCCTCCTCAATAGGTCACCCGGATCAAGCGCGAGATAACAAACCAACCGATTAATTGGAGAAGCAGCGCGATGACCAGCAGAAGCTGGCCGACAAGGGTATCGAAGAGCACATTAATGTACTGCGGGTTCGAGGAAAGCAGCAGGGCGGCCGATACAGGTACCAGCCCCGCGATAACCCAGCCGGAGAGTCGCCCCTGAGCTGTAACAGCGTGAACCTCTCGTTGAAGCTCAATCCTTTCCCGGGCGATATCAGCGGTGCGCTGAAGCATGCCGACCAGATCTCCTCCCATTTGCCGCTGCAGCAGAATGCCATCCACTGCCAGCACCAGCCCCTCATCCGGGTAGCGTTCAGCCCACTCCAGCAACACCCCCTCCACCGGATGACCCAGCAGTATTTTCCGATCGACCGACGCCATGGAGTCGGCCACTGGCTGCGGCAGCTCTCCCATCGCGTATCGAATGGACTGCTGGAAAGAAAGACCGGCCGACACGCCGGCTGCCAGTGCATCCAGCGCGGCCGGTATTTGCTCGGAAAACAGCCTGCGCCGTTCTTGCGCTCGTCCGGCGACCCATCGGTAGGGCGCCAAGGGTGCAATACAAGCGAAGGCAACCGCCAGCAGCGATCCGCCCAACTGCGCACCGAGAAACCCTGCCGCCAAAGCGGTTGTCAATAAGAGAAGCAAAAATCGTGACCCGCGCTCCCCCAGACCGGCCTGCCGCCACTCCAATGTGCGCCGCCGCCCCCACGAAGTGCGAAGCACGGGCTGCAGAAGCCACTCCAGCGGATCAGGCAGCTGATCAAGCCAGCGCCTCCACATCGGCTTTGGCTTCAGCTTGTCCAAACCGGTCAGCGAGCTAGTGCGCTCGCGCAGCTGATCGGCCATCAACCGGCTGCGAATGATCAAGACAAGGCCGCCTACCGCCAACCACACCACTAAAGCCGCGACCGCCGCGGGAATCAAGCCGCCCCTGGTTGTAACCAGTTGATGCAGCGATTCTCTAAAAAGCCAGGCAGCGCCGGTCGTGCCTGCCATGATTATCGCCGAGGGAAGCAGGTAACTCAGAAGCCAACCCCGCCTCTCGGCGCTCCTACCATTCATGATTTATTGCCCCGAACCCGCTTGAACTGATCCTTCTTGCGATCGTATCGAAAGATCGAATGCAGCTCCAATTCCTCCGGTTCGGGACGCCGCATCGCGTAAATGGCCGTCATCACCCGCCTTCCATCGGGGAGTCTGTCCTGCTGGGCGATCAGCTCGACGGCGCCACCGATCATCCGACGGATCGCACTTATGGGCATCTCGAAGCCGGCCATCAGCACCATGGATTCCAGACGTACGAGCGCATCCCCTGGCGAATTGGCGTGCAGCGTTGTCAGCGAACCGCGGTGACCTGTGTTCATCGCCTGGAGCATGTCGAAAGCTTCGCCCCCACGCACCTCACCCACGACAATTCGATCCGGTCGCATGCGCAGCGCGTTCCGGACAAGGGTTCGGATTGGGATTTCGCCTTCGCCTTCCAGGTTGGCCGGGCGCGCTTCCAAGGGCACCCAGTGAGGGTGCTGGAGTTGAAGCTCTGCTGAATCCTCGATGGTAATCAAGCGCTCCTCGGTGGGAATACAAAGACTCAATGCGTTCAGGGTCGAGGTCTTGCCAGAGCCAGTGCCCCCGGAGATCAACAGGCTGATCCTCTGCTGCACCGCTCGTTCCAGAAAGCCCGCCATCTGCGGGCTGAGGGTCCTCAATTCAACCAGCCGTTCCAAATCAAAGGGAACGCCAGCAAATTTGCGGATGGTGAGGACAGGACCCCGCAAGGCCAGCGGCGCGATCACGGCGTTTACGCGCGAACCATCCGGTAGGCGTGCGTCCACCAGCGGAGAGGCCTCATCAATACGGCGGCCGAGCGGTGCCACAATGCGATCGATGATGTGACGGAGATGAGCCTCGTCACGGAAATGGATCTCCGTTTCCTCCAGCCTGCCGTCCCGTTCCACAAACACGCTGGCTGGATCATTGACCATGATCTCGTTGATTGATGGATCTTCAAGCAGCGGCTGAAGCGGCCCCATGCCGGCGATCCTGGCCACAACGGCGTCAATCAGACTCTGTTCTTGTTCCTCAGGAAGGATATCGGACCGCTGCCTGACGATTCTGCGCGTACGCTGAAGCAGATCCTCCTTGGCGGGTAGTTCAGTCAGGCTTCCCGCCTGGAGCTCGCGCTCCAGGGAATCGGACAAGGCTTGATGAACCTGCTCCTCCAATTGGTCCAAATTCATAACCCCTGCATACCTCCGCCTCAAGCTTCCATGTGTGGTTTCGGCGCTGTTGTTTGACGAAGATGCTGTTCCAGCCGCTGTATGGCGCGCCCATAACTCGGATTTCGGCTTCGCAACGCCGGACGGCCGAAATGGACTTGATCGGCCACAACCTTGGGCGCGAAGGGCAGGACGGCGGCCAGATCGATCCCCATGGATTCGGCCACCGACTTGGGATCCACCGGATGCTCTGGCTGCCATTGGTTGACCACAAGATGGATAACGGATTTCTCCAATTGCTGGATCGCCCGAAGGCCGCGCTCGGCCGCCCGCAGCGAGACAGGGTCCAGGGTTGTCACAAGGCATATATGTTCGGACTCTGCCCGGTCCAAGAATTTCTGCTGCAACCATGCACAGCCGGAATCGATAATCAGCCAGTCGGAGCGTGCGTCGAGAGTTTTCAGCAACGCCTTGAGATCGCCCTCCACCGCTTCCGCCGGCGCAGCCAGCAGCGAGAGCCCGCCATTCACCTGTGTGGTCGCCAGCTCCAGATGACGATCCTCAAGTTCCTCCACCACCGGCAGCAGATCCGCCCAGCTCTTGCTTGGCTCTGAACCCAACAACAGATCGGCACACCCGGCGATCGGGGCCAGGTCCACAAGCAGGCATGATTCCGCCGCTGCCAGCCGCAGCGCGAGATTGGAGGCCAAGAGGGAGGTCCCGACGCCCCCCTTGGCGCCAACCAGTGTGACCGTGGTCACAAGACTACCCCCCTTGCGCCCGGACCAGGCCGAGCATCTGAAATCCGTTTACGTGCGCATAAAGGATCGAGGTGGCTTCTTCGATGGTCACCGCCAGCGTAACGAAATTTTCGCTGGTGGAGAACAACTCAACGCCCTCCACGATGAGGCCTGCCTGCTCCGCCAACTGGCCCCCAGAGTAGGCAAGCACGTCCACCCGATCTCCTACCCCGACCTCCGGCAGTGGGCTTACCAACCAGCCAACAGGCATCACCATCGCCCAGCGGCCATCGGGTAGCCGGGCCGCCAGCCCCCCCTCATCTTCACCGACCAGATCGCGCTGGAGCACCACTTCCCCATTGGCAACCGGATAAATGGCCATCCGGCCTACCGCCTCCCGCAAATTCCTGATGGCACCGTCGGGCAAAGCAGCCTCCGGCACTGCTCTCACCTCCACCACGTCGGAGGTGATGACCGCCCCGGGGCGGAGCTCGCGCAACGCCACCACCGCCTCGGAAGTGGGCAGCGATTGCTCTCTGATCTGATCCAGATAGAGGAAGGTGAGGACTCCGGCTAACAAGGCCAAGAGAAAGGCAACTATTAAATACAAAGGCGCCCGGGAACGGACTGCCTCATTCCAGCGCGGTGTGGTCTCTGGTTGATGATCCGCCGGACCCATATTAGGCCCCCTCATCCGTCGAATTGCTTTCGTGTGCGCCTATCTTAGATTAAAGCAATGAGGAGTTCAACTTTCTTCTGAGCCTGCTTCCGCCTCTCCGCTCTGCAAACCGTCATCTTCAGCCCGCCGCAAGAATTTTCCAAAGGGCCAATAGAGGACGACCCCCAACAGGCTGGTGATGATTCCAACCACCAGGCCCAATGTCTGGACCGGGCCGAAGTGAATGAAGGGCATCGAGTGAGCACCGATGGAGATGAAATCAGCCAAAGAGGCCGAGGCGGCCACAACATAGCCGGTGGCGATCAGACGCAGACCAATATCGGCTCGCAGGCTGGTAGCCTGGCCGTTGCGGATAACGCGCACTGCCAGGGTAGCGCCGAGCAGAAGCAGCGCAAGCCCAACCAACCACACGCCAATTTGCACGAAGCCCACAACCGGACTTCTGTCCATCCCGATGAAATCAGGTTCCAGGCCGATCAGGAATAGCAGCAGGCCGATTAAGGCCAGAGTCATCCACCGACGGGCCCAGCGTATTTGGCGTTGTTTGAGCGGGGTTGAAGGCATGAATTTCGCGCTATGAAATAGCACCGATGATCATCCGGATCCAGTTCCCTCCGAGGACCCTTAGGATATCATCTTCGCTATAACCTTGTCGAGCCAGAGCATCTCCGATCTTGCCGAGCTCCTGAACTCCGTCCAGGTCATTCGGAGCCTCGTCCAATCCAAAGCCGCCGTCAAAATCCGTGCCCAATCCCACATGCTCGGCGTCGCCCACCAGCTGGCAGATGGCATCGATGTGGGCCACAACATGATCCGTCGTCACAAGCTCCCTGGCATCCCCGGGGCGCCAGCCGTCTCGCAGGAACTTGTTCGCCAGGACCACCCCAATCACACCGTCTCGCTCCACCAGTCGTTCTACGGTGGTGCGGCTCAGAAAGCGCTCTGGATAGTTGGCGTTGGGCATCAGCCAGCGTGGGTTTGCATGGGTGGCAGCAATCGGCCCCGGGTAGCGGTCGAGCGCCTCCAGGGCCGCCTCCTCGCTGAGATGGCTCAAGTCGAGGATCATATTCAAATCAGCCATCATGTCGAGCAGTTCATATCCTTCGGCTGTCCAGGGCCCTGGTTCATAGGCCGAGCCGACATACCGGGTTCGGTCCCAGGCCGGACCAATAAGTCGCAGGCCACGTTCGTGCCATTCCGGGAGTTCCCGCGGCCTTCGGATTCCTTCAGCGCCCTCCATCAAGAGCACAACGCCGACCTTGCGCTCTCCATTTTCCCAGGCTTGAAGATGATCATGCAAACCTGATACGGAGTCGATGAGCTTAAATTTATCTTCGTGCAGATCGAATAGACGGTGGTAGAGATCCAGCTGACGCCAGTATTGATCGTGGGCCTGCTGCGCATCGCCGTCCTTATAGGCGATGACATCCCAATCGCCGTAGCGGCGGGACTCGGGTGATGCATACAGCGTGGCGAAAATCAAACCGACGTCTCCTTCAATCCAATTGGACCAGCCAAGCAGCGTGTGCCCATTATGGTCCACCGTCGGCGTTCCCCCTTCCATGTCCCGGGTCTCCTGAATGGAGCGAGTGTAATCGCGGTTGAAGGTGAGCATATTCCAGGCCAGGTCCTCGTGCGCGTCAACAATCAACTTCGAAAACCCTCCAATATGACCCGCCAGCGCTGGACTTCACCCACCCGAAATGGACGATAAATGTTGACCCGGTCGGCCAAGCCTTGATAACGTTCCCTGAGCGCTGCACCGAGCTCAGTCCCCTGGCCGCGAACGGCAAAGTGCTCCAGCATATCCTGCGTGATCAGCGCTGGCATCGAATCCCAGTCGCCCTGGCGGACCAGATTGGCCAGTCGGTCGGCCACCTCACCCCAGCCGTGGAGCGCCAAGACCGGCCGGTAGTTCGGGGTCGAGGCGTAAAAGGCGATCTGGCGACGGACCTCCGCTTCCTCCTCATCATTCGAAATCACAAAGGCCGTCACCGAGAGTTGAATTTGGCCGGGATCCCGGCCTGCATCATTGGCGCCCTCTGCCAGCGCCGGTCGGACCACTTCGCGCAAATAGCGTGCGGAATGCAGCGGGTGACCATGCAGACCCTCCGCAACCTCGCCTGCGAGGCGCAGCGAGCCGCGGTTGACCCCCGCCAGGAAAATAGGGATATCGGGGTGGTCTATTGGGCCAGGATTGAAAAAGGGTGTCATCAAGCGAAGCCGGTAATGAGCGCCTTGAAAGCTAAAATCGGCTTCACCCTGCCAGCAGCGCCAGAAGGCTCGCAGCGCGCCGACGAACTCACGCATCTTGGCCGTTGGATTCTCGGGCCAGTCCAGGCCAAAACGACGCTCAATGTGTGCGCGGACCTGAGAACCCAAGCCCAGTATGAACCGGCCTCCGGTGGCGGCCGCTAGATCCCATGATGTATAGGCGACAGTTCCAGGGCTGCGGGCAAGCGCCACCGCGATGGCTGTCCCCAGTTGGAGGCGATCTGTGTGCTCAGCCGCCAGAGCCAAGGGCAAGAAGGGATCATGCCGGGTTTCGCTGGTCCACAGCGCGTCAAAGCCCAGTTGATCGGCGCTTTCGGCCAGCCCGGGCATCTGCTGAAGGGATTCAGGGGCTACGTTGACATCAAAATGAAGTGACTTCATGAAACGCTATTGTACCGTCAGCGCACTACCAGCACCGGGCACTGAAGTCGATCGATGAAGTCAATCAGTGGGTCACCGCGGAGAAGCGGCAGCTCGCCGGGCAACACCAGCAGGCAGCCGATTTGCTGGACCGAGTTCACCAGTTCGTGGTTGTGGGCTCCCTCAAACCAGCGATAGGTAGCCCGTACGTCCAGGGATTTCAACGTTTCGGCTGCTTCGGCCTGAAGCTGCTTAAGTTCCTCTTTGTCCTGGCCCAGCAAGAAAACACTGATTCCTACGCCCTGACTGCGAGCCAACATGGCCGCAGCCGCCAAAGATCGAACTGCTGTTTCCGAGCCGTCATACACCGCGACCACGGGACGCTGTAGGTGGAGACCGCGTTCGAGCACCATGATGAAACGATCCGCCTTGTTGATTAGAAATCGGGTCGTGGAGCCAACCGTACGAGCCTGGGACCAACCCGACTTGCCCAGGATGATCCAGTCTGCCTCCTCCGCTTCGGCCAGCACTTCGATGGGAACAGCGCCGCGGGCAACACGGAAATCCCAGTCCAATCCATAACGCTCAGCCCGCTCAGCCAGGGCCTTGCGGGCCTTTCGTGCCTGAATTCTGAGCTGACGTTCGATGTCGTCAACCCCCAACTCTCGCAGAATGGCTGTCTTATTCAGAACTTCGTAGGAAAAGGGCAGCTCGGCCAGCCTGATTAGATTCAAATCCTCAACAAACAACCCCACCAGACTGGCGTTGTTCCTGCGGGCAAGGTCCACCGCCGCATCAAGCGCGGCCAGGCTGTTTGGAGAGGCGTCAATCGCCACCAGTATCCTGTCAATGGCCGGCGTCGAGTTTTTTTCCGCCATCAATCCTGATCATCGCTTTCGTCTATGCCAGCAAATTTGGCGCGGCGTTCGGCCAGCTCGTTCAATGCTCGCTGCACGCGACCGTTGACCGATTCTTCGGGATACTCGCCTTCCTCATCTCGCTGTCCTGCCTCGAGGCCGGTGAGCAGCTCGATACCTTCATCGACAGTCTCCACGGGATAAATGTGGAAATCACCCGCTTCCACCGCTTCCACCACGTCCTGGCGAAGCATCAAATGCTTCACGTTGCTCTGCGGTATAAGCACGCCCTGATCGCCTGTGAGTCCTCGCTCCTTGCACAGATCGAAGAAGCCTTCGATCTTCTCGTTTACACCGCCGATGGCCTGCACCTGTCCCTGCTGATTGACAGAGCCGGTGACAGCCATCGACTGCCGGATTGGGAATTCGCCAATGGCCGAAAGCAGCGCGTACAGCTCGGCCGAGGAAGCGCTGTCGCCGTCAACTCCGCCGTAGGATTGCTCGAAGACCAGGGTCGCTGCCAGTGAAAGAGGCACCTCTTCGGCATAGCGCGCGCCCAGGAAGCCGCTCAGGATCATAACGCCCTTGGAGTGCAGCGGGCCGCCCAAGTCGACCTCGCGCTCGATATCCACAACCTGGCCTTTACCCAAACGGACTTTGGCCGTGATGCGGCTGGGCCTGCCGAAGGCGAAGTCACCTAACTGCACGACGGACAGGCCATTGATCTGGCCCGTCGCCTCGCCCTCCGTGTCGATGAGGATGGTTTCCCGCAAGATGGCTTCCTGCATCCGTTCCCGTAAACGATCCGCCCGGTAGATCTTGGATTCAATGGCTTTATCCACATCTGCGCGCTTGACAACACCATTGCCGTTCTCATTGGCCCAGTAATTTGCCTCGCGCAACAAGTCCGTAATCAGGCGCATGCGGACCGTCAGCTTTTCTGAGTCGCCGACTATGCGGGCGCCGCGCTCGATCAACCGGCCTACCGCTTCTTTGTCGAAGTGACGGAGCTCTTCCTTTTTAATCAGCGTGGCAATGAGCTGTGCATAATCCTGCTGGCTCTCCTCCGAGCGATCCATCGATCCCTCAAAATCCGCCATCACCTTGAACAGCTGATCAAACTCAGGATCCAGCGCAGCCAGCAAGTAATACAGCCGCCGGTCGCCTGTGAGCGCCACTTTCAAATTGATGGGGATCGGCTCGGGCTCCAGTGAGATGGTGGTGATCAGGCCATAAGCCTGGCCCGGCGATTCGATCCGAATCTCCCCCGCGCGCAGCGCGCGTTTGAGCCCATCCCAGGCATAGGGCTGAAGCAGAACTCTGCGCGCATCCAGGAGCAAGAAGCCGCCGTTGGCCAGGTGAAGCGCGCCGGGTTTGATCAGGTTGAAATCCGTCAGCAACGCGCCCATCTGCGGAATGTGTTCCACCCGACCAATCAAATTCTGGTAAGTCGGATTGTCCTCCGTGATAGCCGGACCATGCTCCGAATCGCTGTGATCGACAATCACGTTGACCTGATAGCGCCGAAGACCGGCCCTTCCGTGGGGGCTCATTGCAGACTGGGATGACTGCTGTTGGTCCTGGCCCCCTGCGTTGGGTTGGGGTAAGAAATCCCTGATGTTCTCAACGACATCGTCCTCGACATCGTTCAAATATTCGATCACCTCGGGCATGTCCTTATATTTCTCGCGCAGGCCCTCAATCAAGCCTCCGACAGCCAAATGAGCCATCTCCTGATTGAGTTCGCGCATACGTTCCTGCGCCTCCCGCTGCATGCGCGGGATCTGGCTCATGATCCGCTGCAGTTCCTCCTGCAGCTCATTGACCTTCTCTTCAATCTCTTCTCGCTCATCATCGGGAAGCTGACTGAATTCCTCCGGGGCGATAACCTCGCCATCGCGCACCGGCGCGAATCCCAAGCCGGCCGGCGTGCGCAGCAGCGTCAGTCCTTCCTCCTCCGCCTTTTTCCTCAGCTCCTCGAGCTGTTTCTCCTGACCTTCCTGAACTTCCTGCTGGATCTCTTGCCGGCGGTTCTGATATTCCTCGCTCTCGAAAGTGCTTTCCAGGGCGCCTCGGAGCTCTTCAACCAACTGCTCCATGTCCTCCCTGAATTCAGTACCTTTCCCCGTCGGGAATTCCATCGCGTTCGGCTTATGGGGCTGATCGAAGTTATGCACATAAGCCCAATCCGAAGGCGCCGGCTGTTCGGCTGCCTTTTCCTCGAAGAACTCGGTTAGCAGCGAGTGCTTGCCCGTTCCGGCCGGGCCCAAGGCGAAGATGTTGTACCCCTCGGCCTGGATGCCAATGCCAAAATGCACGGCGTCCACTGCCCTTGGTTGGCCGAGGACGCCTTCATATCCTTCCAACTCCTCTGTCGTCTCAAAGTCCAAGATTGAATGGTCTACGGCCTGATAGAGGTCCTTGGCTTTCAATCCTTCTACCTTGCTCATGCGCACTCTCTTTCCGATTTTTTATTCGTCACTGAAATCCGTGCTGACGTCCATCCAAAGCGGGGATGATGCGTATTAATGATAATGGCTCTTACTCAGTCCTCGCTCTAATCGAGACCTTCAAACTCCGCCAACGTCCGCCGCCACTCCCGGGGAATCGGGATCGCGCGATTCTCATGGTAGTCAAAACAAACCAGAGTCGCTTCGCCGACAGCATAGAGCGTGTCCTTATCATCCACCAGCTCGTAGCGCATGTCGAAGCTTTTGCCGCCCAGGCGGACGGTCTTAGCCCGGACAAAAACTGCGTCCCCGAAGCGGATAGGGCGCTTATACTGGCAGCTTGTCTGAGCGAGAATAACGCTCAGGTCCCTCATCCGCTCGCCGTTCCAAAGACCGAGGTGGGCAAAGTAGCTGGCCCGCGCCTGCTCCATAAAGCTGAAGTAGCGCGCGTTATTCACATGTTGGAGGGAATCAATATCGGCATATCGAACCTGGATTGGAACGGTGAAGGAAGTTGGCTCAATTTCCATAGATTACAGTCCGGGCAGGAGCGGCCGGAACCAGGGTGTGGCCAGGAGCACCATCAGTAGTGCTACGGTATAGCCGATGGCCGCCCGCTGATGGCGCTTGACGTCCGCCTCCGCCCGCTTGGACAGCACGCTGGTGAGATGAACCAAAATCCATGCCGCCATCATGACCGGAATGTGTTCAGCCGCAAAGAAACGGATCAGATCGCTCTCCCCAATGGTGGAAAGGTCATTTACGGCGGCTTGTATGAGCGGACTGACGACCGCCAAGAACAATCCCAGCAGCAACTGAATGTCAAAGCTTATCGTCAGCAGGCGGCCCGCCATTTTGTCCTGCGGCTGCCAATCCCGTTCTCCCATCCAGCCCCGATAGGCTCGGTACAGAGCCCACAATGCAAGAACAAGCACCACCCAACGCAGTACATTGTGAACGGCAAGAGCGATGGAAAACATGAGGGGGCCCTCCTGTGATTGTCTCAGAATTGGCTCACCGACCATTGTAACCTCGGTGGCGGCGGCCAAGCACAAATTGTACGAACAAGCCAACGGATAGCCCGTGGATGTGGATTAACCACCGATACAGTGTCGACAGGAGGGGATCTTACCGGCAGAATTCGATCAGGCGCTGGTTGACCAGATCTGAGGCTTCATGCTGAATCCAGTGAGAAGCATGCGGCAATTTGATCAGCTCGCCTTGGGGGCAATATTCCATGCTGAGTTCAGCACCTTCAGGCACAAGAAAGGCGTCTTTCATCCCCCACAGGATTCGAACGGGCACCTGAACCTGCCGCGATTCCGGCGCGCGCTGCGGATATCGGAGCGCGGCCCGATACCAGTGGATCATCGTTGTCAGCGCACCGCCGCGCCACGCTTGACGGTAGCGCAGAAGATCCTCCTTTGTAAATGCGCCTGGTGCACTGGTTCTTCTCATGGAGCGTACCAACGATTGGCCATCTCGCAGGCCGAGCACCCATTCTGGCAGCAAGGGGAGTTGGAAGAAGAGAATGTACCAACTCCGCATCAATTGAGCAGGCCTGGACCGCAGAAGGTTCGGCCATACTGCAGGATGGGGGACGTTGAGGATTGCAAGCCGCCTCACCCGATCGGGATGGTGCAACGCCATCGACCAGGCGACGGCAGCTCCCCAATCGTGGCCGGCAATCGCCGTCTTTTCTATGTTGAAAGCATTCAGCAAACCAAGGATATCCCCCCGCAGCTGCTCCATGCGATAGCTGGCGACAGCTTTCGGTCGGTCGCTGACGTTGTAGCCGCGGCCGTCGGGCGCCAGAACCCGTAGTCCTGCCTGCGCCAGCGCGGGAATTTGATGGCGCCATCCATACCAGAATTCCGGAAATCCGTGCAACAGCACAACCGGCGCGCCCTTGGTTGGGCCCGCCTCCGCCAAGTGGAGGGATAGGCCATTCACCCTTACCCGACGATGGAGAACGTCAGGAATCATGCCGGCCTTGGCCAGTTTCGATGCGGGACAGAAGAAAATGGTTGATGGCTTCCCGAGCGGCCGGCAGCTTCTGCATCGCTTCCCAGTTGCCGATAAATGCCGTCAACGAAGCAGCGGCTGTCAAATGAAGGAACGGATCGGCCTGCAGATTTTCGCCCCCGGCTCTCAGATCTTTCCAGTGGGGCTTAAGTTGTGCCTGCCATCTTGGGTATCCACGGGTTAAATCGTCTCGCAGCGCTTTATATTTCTCTTGTTCGGCTGCCTCAACCTGTCCGCTTCGGTACACCTGAATGATCAGGTGTTCCAGCTGGCCCCATGTTTCGACCCATCGACTCAGCGGCTCGTCATCAATTTCCTGAAGCAAGCTTCTTGTGTATGGATTCATGAAACTTTCTAGCTACAATGAGAGTACTGTCATTGGGTGGAGCCTTCGTCGTCCGCTCGCAGCTTGAACGCATTGTACCCATACATCCATTTGGAGGAAGGCGCAACATCATGTCCGCTCGCACGATTTTCGGCATTCTTCTCGTGGCGGTTGGCGGTGGTCTGCTTCTGGACCGAGCCGGCTTCTGGGATTTCGGAGCCATCCTCGCCACCTGGTGGCCGCTGGCTCTCATCTTAATCGCCGCCGTTCAGATTATTTTTAGAACGGCACCGCTTATTGGCAGCCTGATTGTGCTCGCGGTGGGCCTGGTTTTCCAGGCCATCACCCTCGAGTTGCTCCCTAGCAACATCTGGGCCTACCTCTGGCCGTTGGCTTTGATCACCGTCGGCCTTTGGCTGGTGTTCGCCCGCGGCTGGAGCGGTGGGGCGCAGGTGAAGAGCGAGGATCAGCTCTCCTCCTTCGTCGCCTTTGGCGGCAACAACCCCAAAATGATCTCCGAGGATTTTTCAGGGGGCACGGTGACCACCCTTTTCGGCGGATCGGAAATCGATCTGCGCGAGGCCCGCTTATCCCCCTCCGGAGCTGAGCTTGATCTGACAGCTGCCTTCGGTGGCATTGAGGTGATTGTCCCCGTCGAGTGGCGGGTCGTGATGAGCGGCTTGCCCATTTTTGGGGGCTGGGACAACAAAACCAGATATGCTGACGAGAAGGCCGCCGATGGGCCGGTGCTGAAAGTGAGCTGCTTCGTCGCGTTCGGCGGCATCGAAGTCCATAACTGAACCAATCCTTAATCCAGGCTGCTCGAACCACCAGGGCCGTCGCTTGAGCGCGACGGCTCAATTTACATCCATTGACAGACAATTTTTTCATGGCACAATTGTCATGATTTCAGCAGGAAACGCGGAGGCGTATGTCACGCAAAAGCTGGACTTTCATTACGAACCACGGCGCGGTGCTGGCGCTGATCGGAGTACACCCCCACCGAACCGCCCGTGAGATCGCGCAGGAGCTGGACATCACTGAACGCACTGTGCTTCGGATCATCAAGGATCTGGAGGAGGCCGGCTACCTTCAACGCGAGCGAGTCGGCCGAGAAAATCGATACGAGGTCAACTTGAACAAGCCGATGCGACGGCGGGATCAGCGATCCACGGCTGTGGGTGATGTACTGAAAGCGCTGCAGTTTGGTGGCGATTCCTAGCCACTCGGCCGGGAACAAAACTGGTCTAAATAACGTTCTACCTGGTGGTCCTCAATGCAATGATGAGGATGACCATCGGGCGAGGCTTCAAAAATCAAAAACCGCTCGCCCGAAAACATGGAGACGAAAGATGAAGTCGTCAAAGAACTCTCGCTTTTGGTTTTACATACTGCTCACCGCTGCGATGTTTATCGGATTGGCGGGCTGCAGTGCGCTGGTATCCCTCGGCCTGATGGATCCGCCGCCCCAAACCGACCGGGCCACACCGACCGATGAGGCCGTCAGCACCGCGCTGATCGCCGGACGTGTCTGGCAGGACCGGTGTGCAGAGGGCGAAGGCTGTCTGCGCGCCTCCGATGGTTCCTTCCGCCCGAACGGGCTGGAGGATGCCGGCGAGCCCGGCCTTGAAGGCGTGACCCTCGAGTTGGGGCTGGGCGCTTGTCCGATCACAGGTTTTGCGGAGACGGTTTCCGGCGCCAACGGCACCTACGTCTTCGGCGCCTTGAGCACCGGTACCTATTGTCTCTCCATCGACCCGAGCCGAAACGGCAACGCGGAAATCCTGGGCTCAGCGCCGTGGACACACCCCGCCTACGGACAAGGGGTGAGCCGGATCACGATCACTCTGCAGCAGCCTGGCGAAACACGTCTGGTTAGCTTTGGCCGCCAGGCCACAACAAGCATCGAAAATCCCACGCCGACGGTCACCGCACCGCCGGCCGATGGTCCGACCGCCACCCCGGCCCCGCAGGGCTGCTTGAACTGGGTTGAGTTCGTATCCGATGTGACCATCGCTGATACCACACGAATAGGAGCCAACAAATCCTTCGATAAGACCTGGCGCCTTCGCAACGCTGGCACCTGCACCTGGACCACCGAGTATGACCTGGTGTTCGTAAGCGGCAACCGGATGCAGGGTCCAAGCGCCAAGAATCTGCCCCGCAGTGTTGCGCCCGGGGATACCGTTGATTTGACCGTTCGGCTGAAAGCCCCGGAGGATACCGGCTTGTATCGCGGCTACTGGATGCTCCAGAGCGAACAGAACCAGCTCTTTGGTTTGGGCACCAGGGCCAACTCACCTTTCTGGGTGCAGATCATCGTTGGTCCACTGGGCACCACCAGCAGCGGCAGCTGGCGCGGCGAGTACTTTGCCCGCCGCGACCTGAAAGGCACGGCCGGTTTCGTGCGCAATGACCCCGTCATCGATTTTGACTGGGACGACCGCTCTCCCGGCAGTCCACTGGGCAGCGACAACTTTTCCGTCCGCTGGACGGGCAAATCCCAGTTTGAGGCTGGCACCTACCGCTTCACACTGCGCGTAGACGACGGCGCCCGCCTGTGGGTTGATGACGAGCTGGTTATCGACTCCTGGAAGGACGGCAGCGATCGTAAGCTGGAGGCCGATGTGGCTCTGGCCCGCGGCAGCCACGACATCCGTCTTGAATACTATGAGCGAAGCGGCGATGCCCGCATCCGTTTATCATGGGCGGAGGTGGAATCACCCACCTTCTCACACTGGAAAGCCCAGTTCTGGACCAACCGCGACTTCAGCGGTTCGCCGGCGCTGGTGCGCAATGACAGGGACATCAATTTCGACTGGGACGATGGCTCCCCCGCGGTTGGCATTCCCGAGAACAACTTCTCGGCCCGCTGGACGCGTGAGATCACCTTCAATGCCGGCACCTACCGCTTCAACGTCCAGGCAGACGACGGAGTCCGACTGTGGGTTGGCGACGATCGGCTGATCAACGAATGGCACGACAGCAGCGGCAGCCAGATCTACCAGGCGCTGGTGACGCTTTCGGGCAAGCAGCGGATTAAAGTCGAGCACTACGAACGAAGCGGCGACGCCCGCATTCGCGTTTGGTGGGAGAAGGTCGACCCAACGGCGACTCCGACCACGGAGGGGCCGACCCCGACGCCCACCGCTACCGCGACGGATGAACCTCCGCCGACGGACACGCCCGAGCCGACGAACACACCTGAACCGACAGCCACCACGCCGCCTGCACCTCAGGAACTGGTGTCACTGGCCGAGACGGCCTGCAGCGCAGAATGGCGGAATGAAAGCAGCCTGCTGAGCTGCCCTGGCCAATCCGGCGAAGCAGAGGGAGCGGTCTACATAGTCAACAACCCGAGCACCGAAGCGGGCTCAACCAGTGACAGCCTCGGTCTGGTGACAGAGCCGGAACAGATCTCTCTTGGCTTTATCCAGGGGACCTACCCGGCCGTCACTCTGCAATCCGGCGATCGGCTGGTGGCCAGCATCGGCTGCATGGACGGGCAGCCCTCCTGCTCTGTGGAGTTCGAGGTGCTGCTGCGCATCGGCGATCAAAACATCAGTCTTGGCAGCTGGAATGAAACCTCCGACGGCACCATGCGCTCGATCGAACTCGACCTGAGCGCTTACGCCGGACAATCGGTGGCGCCGGTGCTGCTGGTCCGCAACGATACAAGCTCGAGTCTAAACTCGGCCGTCTGGCTCAATCCAAGGATCCTCCGCTAATAACAAGCGGAAACAAAAAGAGGCGCTCACCGATGAGCGCCTCTTTTTTGAATCCAGCAATGATCATTCAACGACAAACTCACCGTTTCTATAAAATAGCTCATCGTCCACGTTGATCGTCCCCCCAGACTTCATATCATGAACCAGGTCCCAATGGATCTGGCTTTCATTGACACCGCCGGTCTCGCTGATACTTCTTCCCAGGGCCATGTGGATAGTACCGCCTATTTTTTCATCCAGCAGCGTCGACCCGGTCAACCTGGTGACTCCCGGGTTCGTCCCAATGGCGAACTCACCCAGGCGGCCCGCCCCGTGATCCAGGGACAGTTGGTGTCGCAGGAAATCTTGGCCCATCTCGGCCGAGGCTTCCACGACGGTCCCGGCTTTGAAATGCAGCTTCGCCCCTCGAACCTCCTGACCGTAGCTTAGGGACGGCAGATTAAACTGCACGCTTCCTTCAACGCTGTCCTCAACGGGTCCCGTAAATATCTCCCCGTCGGGGAAATTCAGCTTCCCATGCGCGCTGACCCACCTTCGCCCCTCGACGCTGAATGTCAGATCGATATCAGGCCCCTGCACATGAACCCGGCTCCTGCCTTCCAGCCAGGCTACCAGTGCATTTTGTGAGGTAGCAACTTCTTCCCAATAGGCGACGGGGTCCTTCTGATGCAGGCCGCTGGCCCGATAGAGCATATCCTCATAGGCATGCGTCCCCATGCCTGTCTGCTGCGCGATCCCATCACTGGGCCAGGCCACCATGCAGTACCGAACCGCCCCTTCTCCAATGCGATCCATCAACATATGGAGGCGCGGGCCCAGGCCCCGATTGTATTGTGCCAATCGATCGGCCTCAATCGCCGCGTAGGGCTGGCTGTGTCTCGGCGCCGAGACACGAAGCAGCACGTCGGTCTCGCCATAAAGCAGCTCATCCACCGGATCCGAAAACTCTGCTTGTTCCCGCGATCCAAGGCCGAGTTTATACTCTGTCAGCGCCGTATTCTCTATCCGCACGGTGGGATGGCCTCCGCGCTCGATCACCGCGGCGTAAAGGGCTTCAATGAGTTCCTGGGCTGGTTCTTCACCAATGATTCCAACGAAATCGCCCGCCCTGACCTCCGTGGAATATCCGACGATCACCTCTGCCAGTTTCCCGGCATAATCCTCCACGATAATTCTGTCCTTTCTGGCATAGCCGGCGCTGTTCTTATGATGCTTCAACTTGAGACGCGCTGCTTATATTGAGAGTGGATAACGACCATATTCCTGTGCTGCTTCAAAAAGCGTTATCACGTTCTCCACCGGGACATCAGCCTGCAGATGGTTGCTGGGTGCCAGCACGTAGCCGCCGCCCGGGCCGAGCTGCCGGATACGTTCCTTGACCTCGGTCTCCACCTGGCTCCGATCACCTCGCATCGCACCCTGAATATCCACCCCGCCCAGAAACGCGATTTCATCCCCAAATTTCTCGTTAATTTCTGAAAGATCCATCGCTTCCACCGGTTCCAACGGATGCACCACATCCACGCCGATATCGATCAGCTCTGGCAGCAGCGGATCGATCATCCCATCCGAGTGAAACATCACTCGCAAGTCTTCCCGGAAGCTTTTGATGGTCTCCACCATCCGACGCAACCCGGGTTTAAAAAACTCTCGGAACATGGCCGGCGAGATGATCAGGTTTTCGTTGCCGGCGTAATCGTCGCCCGGGAGCTCGATCATATCGATGTTTTCCCCGCAAGCCTCCAGCATCGCACGATTAAGGCCATCGATGATCTCGGTCACCTTGTCAACCAGCCTGCGCGCATAGTCAGGGTCCTCAACCAGATCCATCAGGAAGCGTTCGGTACCCCGCAGATCACAGGCCGTCTGAAACGGGCCGTGAGAGGTCATCTGACGGGCAATAACAAAAGCATCCGTGTGCTGGCGCAAGTGGGCCGCCCGCTCGGCCGCACCGTTCGTCCATCTCGGGTCGTTCGGATCCGGCCATTGGACAAGCTTATCCATGGCCCCCGAATCCGCCTCCGCCAGGATCCCTTCCATTGTGTAGTAGTAAGGAAGCGCCCGCCGCCAGGCCTGTCCGAACCCGTCAAGAAACACATCGGGGTCGTCCGTCTCCTGCTGGGGGCTGGAAGGCATCTCGCCCGGCCAAACGTAGCGGGTATCCACCCCCAATCGTTCCAGCACGCGGTCGTCCAGGTAAGTGATGGTGTGCCCTTGTCGGAAGCGGTCCACCGGATCTCCTAGCTCGAAATAATCCAGTAGCTCCAGGTAGAGTTCATCCACCAGCCCATAGGGCCCGCCCCACAGGGCGGTTGGCACCCGATCCGGCTCACGATGCTCCAGGGCCATCAGAACTCGCTCCCGGGAAGATAGCTCCAGCATTAGCTCCCTTTCCTCCAGTGGCCACCTCCGCCTGCAGAGCGCGCCCGCGCCCGATCCGCCGGAAGCACCAAATTCCTTGTGTGGGTTTTTTAGCGAATCCTTGCGCCCAGCTCCACTTCGCCCGCGGGCTCAAGCAGCTTCAACGTTCCATCCTTATTCACGGCTGCCAGAGTCAGCACCTCGGACATATGATTGGCAATTTGTTTTGGCGGGAAGTTGGTCACGGCGACAACCAGCCGGCCTTCAAGGTCACCTTTGTCATAAAATTCAGCGATGGCCGCAGCTGATTTCCGCCGGCCGATCTCCGGTCCGAAGTCAATCTCGAGCAAATAAGAGGGGTTGTGCGCCTCCGGAAAGTCGATCGCCCCCTGCACCCGACCAACTCTCATTTCCACTTTGTCAAAATCCTGCCAGCTTATGGTTGACACAACCTTCCTCATTTCCCAAGATGGGGGCACCAGAGAATATTAAAACACGGCCGGATGGAATCTGATGGATGATGCGGATCTGAAGCTATCCTCGCTGAAAGCTGGCGACGACCTCCTGGGGCTGCCAACGAACATGGCCGCTGGCTTCAACCTGGACCTCAATGTGAAGAATGCGTCGCAGCGGTTTGGGTTGGTAAGCCATAAAGTGCACGCGGGCACCGCGATCCTCTGGGATGACCGTGGGATCATAATGATCGGGCCTGGATACACGCACCACGCGGCCAGGGCTTTTCCGAAGCACGGAGTCAAACGCATGCCGCACCACCAGCGGCTCGAGCCCAAGCCAGTCATCAGCCCAACCCTGGGATTTGAAAGCCCACAGCTCCATCACAAAAAAGGCATATTCGGCAAAACCCAGAGGAGATCGTTCGCAGCTGATGTGCCGATACAGGGTTTCGGCCTCCACTTCGCTCAAGAGCCCTCCCGGATTCTCGTTAGCCAACCGATCGGGCGGAATCTCCTGGAGGCTTGCCGGCGCACCATGGCTTTTCTCCGACCGCGCGTATGGCCAAATCCGATGAACCCCTCCCCGTCGGAGCGAAATGTAATCCAGCTGATATCCCTGTTCCAGCTCAATTTTTCGGAATATTCGGAGAAGTTGCTTTAGATCATCAGGTTGATGATAGCGACCCCAGCCGCGCCGGAGCCGCTGGATGGCCTCCAGCGTGGGCTGGATCCGATAGCCCGGGAGCCTTTCACCTTCCGACTTCCCCATCCACACTCCCCTAATCTCAGCCTAGCAGACATTCTGCCCACTGTCATTAAAGAAAAAAGGCCGGGGGAATAGCCCCGGCCTCTATCAATATAGTTGGGGACAATCAGGATACCGTTTCGCGTTCACCATAGAGCTCGCGATGAACGACACTGAGCTTGCGCACCTGTTTCTCTGCATGATAGGAGGATCGAACCAGCGGCCCGCTTTCCACCCACTGAAAGCCGATATCCAGGCCATACTCCTTCAGCGCCTCAAATTCCTCCGGTTGGTAGTAACGTTCGATGGACAAATGCTTTCGGCTTGGCTGCAGGTACTGGCCGATGGTCAGGATATCCACACCCCAGTCCCGCAAATCCCGCATCGTCTCCTTGACCTCCTCGAACTCCTCGCCAAGACCAACCATAATCCCCGATTTCGTGAGCACCTCCGGGTCCAGCTTCTTGGCGTTGCGGAGCGTCGCCTCGGCCCACTCATAGCGGTCCTGCGGCTGCACCTTCCGGAAGAGACGGCGCACCGTCTCCACGTTGTGGTTCAAAATTTCCGGTCGGGCATCCATGACAATCTTGAGGGCCTCGATGGAGCCCTTGAAGTCGGGGATCAATACCTCAATGGAACAGCCGGGTTGGAGCTCTCGAATCCTCCGGATGACCATGGCAAATATGGGTGCGCCGCCATCTTCTCGTTCGTCCCGGTTAACACTGGTGATCACCGCATGTCGCAGGTCCATCGCTTGAACCGAGCGTGCCACCCGTTCTGGCTCAAGCCAGTCTATAGCAGCCGGCCGGCCCGTCTTGATATCGCAGAAACCGCAGGACCGCGTGCAGGTGTCGCCAAGCATCAAGAAGGTTGCGGTGCCGCTCCCCCAGCATTCACCGATGTTGGGACAACGCGCCTCCTCACACACCGTGTGCAGCGCCTTCGACCGCATCATCTCCCGCAGCCATTCATAGGTTTCGCCGCTTGGAGCCTGCACCTTAATCCACTCCGGGCGGCGCTGTGGTCGGGAAGTGCCGACTTCGATGTCTTGTTCTGAAATGAGCTGTGCCATACCTTCTACCTTTCTCAGGCTTTCATTTTACCCAAACTCGCTTGTCGCCGGCGACAGCTTCACTCCCGCAGCAGCTCAACCTGGCTGCTCTCATTGAACCGCCGGATGGTGACCCGGAGCCGCTCCCCATCCCGGAGGAAACTCAGCACAACTGCGCCGCTTGATTTCTCTTCCTGATCCAACGGCCGCCATCCATCCCCCTCCAGTCGGTCCCGATAGAAAACGGCTAACTCCTCCATCGGTTGCGGGCTGCCATAGGCGATCACTTCGGGCAGAACCACCAGATCCTGTAC
>JBKHKF010000004.1:0-25076 GCA_046537745.1 Anaerolineales bacterium
GTGTGATGGAGGATCAGCGGATTGCTGTCGTGGGAGGCGGGGTTTTCGGGGCGGCTGGCGCGCTGGAACTGCGCCGCCGCGGTCATCGGGTTCAACTCCTGGATCCGGGACCGCTGCCTCATCCCGACGCCTCTTCCACCAACATCAGCAAGGTCATCCGGATGGACTACGGCGATGACGAGTTCACCATGGCGCTGATGGAGCAGGCGATCAAGGGTTGGCATGCCTGGAATGCGACGTGGGATGAAACTCTTTATCACGAGGTTGGCTTCCTGCTGTTGAGCAGCAAACCATTGGCAGAGGGAACCTATGAAGGCGACAGCCTGCGGACCCTGCTCCAACGAGGTCATCATCCCGAACGGCTCGATGCTCAGGCCATCACGGCACGCTATCCACAGTGGTCCGAAGCCGGCTTTGTGGACGGCTATTTCAACCCCGAGGCCGGCTGGGCTGAATCCGGCCGGGTGGTGGCAAGACTGCTGGCGCTTTGCGAGCAAGAGGGGGTTGAGCTGTCCCCCGGGCAACCGGTCACAGAGATTCTGCGAGAGGGTGGCCGGGTCAGCGGTGTGCGGACGCCAGCGGGGGATCTGTTATCGGATTGGGTGGTGCTGGCCGCGGGTGCCTGGTCGCCCGGGCTGCTGCCGGCGCTACGAGATAAAATCTGGCCGGTAGCCCAGTCGGTAATCCATTACCGCGTTGTGAACACCGAGGCATTTCGACCGCCGGGTTTTGTCACCTGGGCGGCGGATATCGCCGAGACCGGCTGGTACGGCTTCCCGGCGCTGGAGGATGGGACGCTCAAAGTTGCCAACCACGGACCGGGACGACGGATCCCGCCCGGGCATGGCGCTGAGGTGGAACCGGAGGATCGGGCGCGCTTCCGTGCGTTCCTCCGGGAGAAACTGCCTGCTGCCAGCGATGCTCCTCAGGTGCACACTCGTGTCTGCTTCTACAGCGACAGCTGGGACGGCGATTTTTACATCGATAAAGTGCCGGATCATGATGGGCTGGTAGTCGCCACCGGCGGCAGCGGGCACGGGTTTAAATTCGCACCGGTCCTGGGTGGGTTGATAGCTGACGCGCTGGAAGGTGTTGAAAACGCTAATTTAACCCGCTATAGCTGGCGCCAGCCCGGTGAGGTGCGGACCGAGCAGGCCCGCTATGCGTCGTCGGGCTGAGAGTCTGGTTGGGGTGGATTTTCTTCCAGGGGGAAAGGACCGAGCAGAGACCGATCCAGCTGATCGAGGGAATCGGGACCTAATTTCTGCACGGCTTTACGCAGCATAGAAACTCGTGTCTTAAGCTCATCGATTTTGACGCCGCGGCATCGGTCTGGCAGCGGGTCAAGCCACTGGCGGAGGCGCAGCAGCATTTTGGTGGCTCCCCGCTGGTTTCCCCTTTGAATGTGCAGATGTGTGACGGTTACTTGAAGCAGCGCCCGGTATAGATAGCCGGCTTCGCCTGGTTCGGCCATCCAGGCTTCCTCAAGGAATTCGTGAGCCTCAAAGTATTCGCCTTCGTTGTGCAGTTCAATGCCCCGCCAGGCCAGCGCCGACAACGGTCGCTGGCAAGCCTTTGTCAACTCATCCCGGTCCACCAACCGGGCAAGCTCATCCACCAACTCGGGCAGCTTCTTGGCGATTTGGCCGCGCGGCACCACCTTGTCGGCGCCGGCCAGTTTGGCCTGTTCGAACGCTTCTTTTTCTACGTGAGGTCCAAAGGCCAGGATCGGGATGCGGCGGCTGGCGGAAGAGGTCTTCATGATCTGGATCCAACGGCGCCAGGGCAGATCCTTCGCCGTCAGGTCCACCACCATCATCGCCGGCTGCACTTCCGATAGCCGGCGTATGAAGCCGGCGTCGGCGCCCGTCAGCGGCTCGGTCAGCGGTATCGGCCGGTCAGCGACAACCCCTTCGGCATCCAGCTGAGCCGGCCGCTCGATCACCATGGCTCGGTATCCTTGGCTCGCCAGCGTATCCTGGAGGCGGGTGCTGAACAGCATATCCTCGGACAATATGAGGATCAATGGTCCACTGGCAGTGCTCATGAAGTTCGCCTGTTCCGCTGCGGTATCTTCAGCATATTAGCCTCGATAGACGCCCCAGGCCAACAGCGCCCAGGCCAGAATGAAGGCGACGCCGCCGAAGGGCGTGACAGCGCCAAGCCAGCGTACCCCCGTCAGTGCTAACAGGTAAAGACTGCCGGAGAACAGCATGATGCCGGCAGCAAACAGGCCACCCGCGATGGGCAGAGCGGACCCACCGGACCAATGTTGAAGGGCGAGCCCAACCGCCAGCAAGGCCAGCGAGTGCATGAAGTGGTACTGAACGGCGGTCTGGTAATTATCCGCCAGTCCCGGATTGGCCTCGAAATGGCTCCGCAGCGCGTGAGCGCCAAAAGCGCCCAGGGCGACCGCCAGCAGGCCAAAGACCGAGCCGAGAATAATGAATGTGCGTGCTTGATCCATAAACAACTTCCTTGTTGTCCCTCTCATTATTCCGACCTAATTTGCGCCGACCGAATCTCGCTCCAAAATTGTATCGAATCCCTCCCGATAAGTTGCATGAGCGGGCCTCCAGTCGAGCGTGTCCTTGGCAGGTTGGTTTCGACAGCGCACGGAGCTCATCAGATAGTCGACCACATGACTGCCGAGAAGCCAACGGGCAAGCCAAAGAGGGATGAATCGTGGATTTGGCCCATCCATCCTGTGGGCTAAATCCCGAAGCAGGACCTTCACCTGGACCGGTTCATCGTCCGCGATGTCGAGGGGCTTGCCAATGGCCTCATCCTTTCTCTCGATGGCGCAGAGGACCGCCTTTGCCGCGTCGTCAGCATGAATCATGTTCCAGCAAGTATCGCCCTCGCCAATGATTGGGAAGAAGCCCCTGGCGAGGGCTTGCAGCATGGATTTTGTTTGGGCTGCTTCGGCCGCGTAAAACATGCCAAATCGAAGCACGCAGGTCGGCAGGCCTCGGCTTTCCGCTTGCGCCACCTTGTTTTCCAGGTCCACCGCCGACTGAAAGACACCACCTGGTGAAGGATCAATCGGGCTCGTGCCCTCAACCCATGCACCATTTTGATCCGAGCGGCTGAGGCCGCCCACTTCATAGCCAGCACTTGTCAGCGCGGGCAGGACGCGACGACCTAGCACCCCGGTCGCTCCGCTGATGAATACTCGTTCACTCTTCTCTGACACAGTAACGCTTTCTACTTGTTAAAGTCGGGGCAGCTCGATTTGGTGCTGATCCTGATACTTACCCTTTTTATCAGCATAAGAAATCCGGCACACCTCGTCGGCCTCGAAGAACAGCACCTGGGCGATCCCCTCGTTGGCGTAAATGCGGGCCGGCAGCGGCGTGGTATTGGAGATCTCCAGGGTGACGTAGCCCTCCCATTCCGGCTCGAATGGCGTTACATTGACAATGATGCCGCAGCGGGCGTAGGTAGATTTTCCCAGGCACACAGTGAGCACTTCACGCGGAATGCGAAAGTACTCGACGGTCCTGGCCAGCGCGAATGAATTCGGAGGAATGGTGCAAATGTTGCCTTTGTAATCGACCATCGAGGCGGAATCGAATTCCTTGGGATCGACCACTGCCGAGTATACGTTGGTAAAGATCTTGAACTCGTCGGCCACTCGGATGTCGTAGCCGTAGGAGGAGACGCCGTAGGAAATAACACCGTCGCGCACCTGGCTCTCCTCGAACGGTTCGATCATCTTCTTCTCTTTTGCCATCTTGATGATCCAATGATCAGGTTTTAAGCCCATAACTTTCTCCTCTCCTAGTTAGTCTGGTTGGGGCTCGTGCTGTCTTGTTTCACCGGATTGGTCAGGGCGCCGATACCTTCGATCTCGACGGACACCTCGTCGCCGGGGTGGAGCGGACCGACCCCGCTGGGCGTTCCGGTCAGGATCACATCGCCGGGTTCCAGAGTCATCACCGAGGATACAAACGCGATCAGCTGATTGCTGGGGAAGACCATATCCCGGGTCGAGCCCATCTGACGCATTTTGCCATTTACGTTGCAGGTCACCATGGCATCGGCCGGGTCGAATTCGGTTTCGATCCATGGCCCCAGTGGGCAGAAGGTGTCGAAGCCTTTGCCGCGAGTCCATTGGCCGTCAGCCCGCTGAAGGTCCCGGGCGGTGACGTCATTGGCGGCGGTGAAACCGAGGATGTGTTGTTTCGCTTCCTTGGACGAGAGCCATCTCCCCGCTTGAGAGATAACGATAGCCAGCTCAGCCTCGTGCTCGACGCGTTGGGATTGGGGCGGGATCAGGATGGGCTCACCGGCGGCGATCACCGAACTTGGCGGTTTGAGAAAGATGAGAGGCAGCTCGGGAACCTCTGCCGCGTGCTCTTCAGCATGCGCAGCGTAATTCCGGCCGACACAGATTACCTTGCCGGGAGCGACCGGCGGCAGCAGCGCCACCTCATCCAGTCCCATGGCGGCGTCTCGGCGGCGGAAGGTGCCGAATGGAGACCCCTCGATCAAGCCAATTCGATCGCCATCGAGCCATCCCCATTGGGAACCCTGAATATCAGCCGGACGAAATCGTAGCAGCTTCAATCTTTTCCTCCTGTGTGCCTGAAGTATGGGGTTTGCGGGCCCAGGCCAGATCGTAATCTATCTGCCAGTGGAAAACCTCCACCTCCGCCAGCCCATGGCGCTCAAGCCAGTGCGGAAATTCTTCGGAGCCAACCGTGCGCCCGAGGATCAGCGGCGCCTGCCAGCCAATCCGATTGGTCACCAGCAGCCAGCCACCGGGGCGCAGGACTCGGACCATCTCCTGCAGGGCTTGGCCGGGTTGGGGTGTGAATTCCAGGATCTCGAGTGAAGTTACCATATCGAAAGTGCCGTCGGCAAAGGGCAGCTGGCGGGCCCAGGCCTGAAGCCAACGGCGGCCCACCTGGCCTTCGGTGGGCAGCGCTTGAGCGATCATTGCACGAGAAGGTTCGAGGCAGAAAACATCGCCTTTGTAGTGGCCGCTCTCCTCCAAAGCCCAAGCCAGGCGGCCTGTTCCCGCGCCGACGTCGAGGATCCGGGGATTCGTCAGGGTGCCGATGACCTGGGCCACTGGTTCGCCCAGGTAGCGCACTTCCCAATCCCGATCGTAGCCCTTAATCTGGTTGTAGCGTGTGGCTGAGATTCGGTACAACCAGCGCACAAAGCGCCGGCCCAAATGCGCGCCCTCGGAGATGTAAAGCTCCCAAAACAGCAAAAGGCCGATGATCAAAAGGACGGGGATGATCCAAAGCATTGCCGAGGGTGGGTCTCCCAAGTTGGAATGATTGAACGGAAAGCGATTTCCTATTGTAGTCCAAGCAGGGAGGATCGCCCATTGATTGACGCCCTGCTGGCCGGACGGATATAATCCAGTGGGCGGATAGCTCAGCTGGTCAGAGCGCTTCCCTTACAAGGAAGAGGTCGCAGGTTCGAGTCCTGTTCCGCCCACTCGGGCGTCCCCCCTGGGGCGCCTATTTTTGCAGGTAGAGGCTTGGAGGTTCCATGCGCATTGCCCTGCTCGTCACAATTCTCAGTTTCGCCCTTTCAGCCTGCGCTGCTACTTCTGCAGCCACCGAATGGCAGGGTAAGCCAACAAGCGAAGGAACGCGCTCGCTCCCGCCTGAGTCCACCTCCACCGCCTCCCCGACACCTCCAGCGACCTTACAGCCCACCCCAACGACCCTGGCGGCAGGGACCGAGGCTCAGGCGGAGGCCATGCTGCCGGAGTTCAGCCAGGACATCCAGGTCCTGCGTGATGCCACTCAATACACCATCGACCTTTCAGTTGAATTTGACGGCGGCAGTCGAGCGGATCTGGTGGGCCAGGCTCGCATTCAGTACACCAACATCGAGCAGGAGCGCATTAAGACCATTCCGGTGATGCTCTGGCCCAACGATGAGCAGTACCGCGCCCGCATGACCGTGGAACCGGCGCTGATCGATGGCGAGCGGATCGAGGGGGAGGCACTGCTGAACGGATTGGCGGTGCGCTACAGGCTTCCGCAAGCACTGAACCCCGGCGAATCCGTCGATTTCACGGTCCCTTTCAAGGTCGAAGCGGAGGGGCCTATCGGCGGTCAGACGCCTCATAGGTTCGGCATTTCTCAAGGCGTGCTTTTCGCGCCGACCTTCTACCCGCTCGTGCCCAGAAGGGTGGATGGTCAATGGGAGGTGGAAGACGCGCCTCCGGGCGGGGACACAACCAACTCGCTGACCGCTTCTTTCAGCGTCGGCATCGAAGCTCCCGCAGATCTCGTGTTGGTCGCCAGCGGCACGGAAATCAGCCGACAGGAGATTGGCCAGGAACGAGTCCGGGTTGAGTACGTCGGTGGGCCTATCCGGGATTTCGCCTTTGCGCTGGGGGGCTTGATTGGCGAGACCAGGACAGTGGACGAGGTTGAGGTGCACGTCTGGGTGCTGCCGCGGCATGAGGGCGACCTGGATCGGGTTTTGGATGCTGCCACCTTTCAGCTGGGATTGCTCAATGAACTTATTGGCCCTTATCCTTATGAGGAACTGGATATCGTGGATGTCCCCGGGGCCTACGGCGGCATCGAATATCCCGGACTGGTAACCATTGGGACGCTTGGCGGGTCGTGGGTGATTGAGCCGGTGGTGCACGAAGTTGCGCATCAGTGGTTTTACGGATTGATCGGCGACGATCAGCTGGAGGAGCCGTGGATGGATGAAGCCTTCGCCACTTACGCCACCGCGCTTTACTATGAACACGCCGTCGGTGAGGGTCGCGCAACCGGCTACTTGAGCGATTACCGCGATATCCTGCGCAATCATCCCAACCCTGGCCGGCCTATCGGCCTCGGTGTTGACCAGTATCAAGGAAGCGACTATTCGCTCTTTGTCTATTTGAAGGGGGCGCTCTTCTATCAGGAACTGCGCCAGCGGCTCGGCGAAGATACGTTCTTCGATTTCCTGCAGAGCTTCTATCAGCAGCACAGGTATGGTTTTGTCACCGCCCAGGAATTCCAGGCAGCGGCGGAGATGAGCTGTTCCTGCCAACTTGATCAGCTGTTCGACCGTTGGGTTTTCGAGGGTGGCGATATTAATCTCCCGTGACCTGAAATCCTGACATTTGGCTTCAGGGGATCCCTCAATCCTTCCTTGACCGGCTTGTGATTGGGCCATAGAATGCGGCGTGGGAGCGTTGAACTCCCAACATACCTACATTCACTCAGTCTGGAGACTCCCACATGTCCGACTTTCTCGTTCGCGGCGCGCTCGAAGATATCGACCCCGACCTCCACGAGTTGACGCAGCTGGAGGCCGAGCGCCAATACCGCCGGCTAATCTTGATTCCCTCCGAGAGCACATCCCCAATGGCGGTGCGGCAAATTCTGGCCAGCGCTTTTCACAACATTTACGCCGAGGGCTATCCTGACGAGGAGACCCGCGGCTTAAGCGAAGAGGAAATTCTCGACCTGGAAACCCGGCTGGCCGAGTATCGTCGTTATGGCGACCCTCGCTATTACAAGGGCGTCGAGTATGTGGACATTGTTGAGGCGCTGGCGCGTCGCCGCTGTGCAGAAGCCTTCGCCGCCAACGACCTGACGGCTGAAGATCTTTATGTGAATGTGCAGCCGCTCTCCGGCGGTCCGGCCAACAACGCGGTTTACCACGCGCTGGTGGAGCCGGGCGACACGGTGATGGGGATGGATTTGAAGCACGGCGGCCACCTGTCCCACGGCTCGCCGGTAAACCGCTCGGGGAAGTACTACAACGCGGTGCACTACACCGTGGATCCCGAAAGCGAAAAGATTGATTACGACCGGATCGCCGCCCTGGCCGAGGAACACCGGCCCAAGATGATCATCGGCGGCTACTCCTCCTATCCATGGACCGTCGATTGGGCGAAGTTCCGCCAGATCGCCGACTCCGTTGGCGCCTACCTGCTGGCCGATATCGCGCACGTGGCGGGCCTGGTGGCGGTTGGCTTGTATCCCTCACCCATTGGGTACGCCGATGTTGTCAGTTTCACCACCCACAAATCGCTGTGCGGGCCGCGCGGCGCGGCGCTGATCACGGCCGATCCCAAGTTGGCCACCAAGATCGATCGAGCGGTGTTCCCCGGCGAGCAAGGTGGACCCCACATCAATACCATCGCTGCCCAGGCGCTCACATTTAAACTGGCGCAGACAGAGGAATTCGAGCAGCTGCAGCAGCGGGTGCTCGACAATGCTCAGGCGCTGTCGGATGCTATTGAACAGGAAGGAATCCGCATTGCCTTTGGCGGTACCAACACGCATCTCACCAATGTGGACTGCAGCTCTGTCGTGAGTGAGGAGGGCACACCGCTTTCCGGCGACATCGCGGCTCGCGTGCTGGATCTGGCTGGAATCGTGTGCAATCGAAACACCATCCCTGGGGACACCTCGGCACTCAGACCGAGCGGGGTGCGCCTGGGGACGCCGTGGATCAGTCAGCGCGGATTCGACACGGAGCAATCGGCGGAACTGGGACGGCTGATCGCGCGCACGCTCAAGGCGTGCCAACCCTACAGCTACCCGCGCCGCCGCCGCGATTGGCTGCGGGCCAAGATCGATTTTGAGACGCTGCATCAGGTGGCGCAGGAGGTGCGCGAGCTGGCGCTTTCGGCCGGTATTGATTTCAAGCCAACCGAACATGGCTATCCCCATTTCTATTACCTGGATGACCCGGTTCCCGAGGGAGACTTCATCCAGCTCGAACTGGAAGGCGACGAGCCCGACGAGGCCGTCCGCTGGGCCACCACCATCAGGCCGGAGGCCATCCCGGCCGGCGATGCGGTTGCAGGAGAACTGCACGGCCCGCGAGGGACGGTGCAGGTGACAGCCGAGAGATCGGAGACAGGCTGGCGGCTGACGGTCCCGGCGGAAGAGGCCGGGTGGGTCCGGGCATTTCTGCGGGATCTATCCGATGGCTTCGTGCTCATCGATGAGCAGGATCTGCAGCGTAAGGTGCCGGGACCTTTTATCGTAAGCCAGGGGAATGGAGTTAAGGAGGCGCCAGCGGCCTCCCAGGCGCATGATGGGCTGGATAAGCCCTGGTTCATCGGCGTTCCGGAGGACCAGGATGGCAAAGCTCTGCCCGCCTTCGAATGGAAGGAGCCAGAGGAGGGCGAGCTGAAGCGGACCGCGCTGGCCGAGATCCACGAAGACGCCGGCGCCAAGATGGTCCCCTTTGCCGGCTGGCAGATGCCGGTGTGGTACGGCGGTGTGCTGGAAGAGCACCTGGCGGTTCGGAAGGCGGCCGGTCTCTTTGATGTCAGTCACATGGGTGTGTATTCCGTGGACGGAGATGGCGCAGCGGCCTTTCTGGATTCCGTCGTGGGCAACGACGTGGCCGCGCTCGAGGTGGGTCAATCCCATTACACGCACTTCCTGGACCCGACCGGCTCGGTCATCGACGACCTGATGATCTACCGGCTACCGGCGAGTTATCTGATGGTGGTGAACGCTGCCAACGATGACAAGGACTGGGCCTGGCTGAACGGGGTATTGGAAGGCAGCCTGCGAGTGGACGAGGCGCGGCCGTGGGCCAAGGCCTTCGGCCGGGACTGCCGACTCCGGAACCTACGGGATCCTGCTGTCGGTGAGGACATGCGGGTGGATCTGGCGCTGCAGGGACCAAAGGGCCGCGAGATCCTGCTTGCGCTGGGCTGCGCGGATGAGACTGCGGAGCAGTTGAAGCAGCTGCCCTGGGCCGGTGTGATGGCGGGTGAGTTCGGCGGTTTCGACTTGATCGTGAGCCGCACCGGCTACACCGGCGAGCGGATTGCTTATGAGCTCTTTGTGCATCCGGAAAAGAGCCCGGCACTCTGGGATGCATTGATGGATGCGGGAGCTCCTTTGGGCCTGATGCCCGCGGGCCTTGGCGCGCGGGATTCCCTGCGAACAGAGGCAGGTCTGCCGCTTTATGGCCATGAAATGGGCGGCGAGATGGACCTGGACGTGGCGGATGCGGGTTTTGTCGATTATCTGAAGTTCCACAAGCCGTGGTTCGTCGGCCGCTCGGCGGCCCGGCGGCGGAATCAGCAGCGTCAGAGCGAGGTGGCGCGCTTCCGCTTCAACGACAAAGGCGTGCGCATGGCCCATTACGGCGATCCGGTGGTGGATGGTCGGGGCCGAGTGATCGGAAAGGTCACCTCCTGCGCCGTCGATAAGGATGGCTTCCTGCTGGGGCAAGCCTATTTGGACCGCAAGTACATCGCGGCCGGCACGCCCATCGGCATATTCAGCGGCGGCTACCGGGGGAAGGACATCGAACCGGACACTGGCGATCGACTGTCCGTGCCGGCGCCGGCGACGGTGCTGAGCCGCTTCCCCCGATAATCTGGAGTGGCAGGACAGAAGTTGACCAAGGAAAATGGAACAGGGCCCGCAAGGGCCCTGTTTTTTGGCGGTCTCCTGGAGGCCAGGCCGGAAGAAATCTCTGTGGCTGCCGCCCTGATTGTTGGAGATGCATGGCCAGGACCACAGTTCAGCTCTGGAACAGGAAATTGCAGGCTATTACAGAAAAGAATTCCTCAACGAATGAATTTGGCCAGATGCCCCGCCCGCATCCGGAGCATCTTTACGTGGCATCGGAGCTCTCTTATTGAGTTACCTGCTCAATGGAAGTTTCAGTCGCCGACGGATGCTGATCAGAAGTCTCACCTGTTTCCGGGGCAGCTTTCAGCGCCATCAGTGCACTCAGTGGATCAGAGGTATTAAATGAAAAAGGGCCCCGGAGAGGCCCTTTTTCGAATACTTCAGATCAGATTCGAACTAGATGTTCGAAACGATGTTGCTGAAGACGTTGCCGATCGCGGGGCCCAACAGGGCCAGGATCACGATCACCACAACGGCGATCAGCACGAGGATCAGAGCGTACTCTACCAAGCCCTGACCTTTTTCCTTGGGTGCGTACAACATAACTAGGCCTCCTTCGATAAATGGATGATCACCCTTGGTGCGATGATGGCGCCGGTGTTTCTGGCACCTACTAGAAGCTTAGCACATCTCCTTGGTTTTTTGCCTTACAGATGACTTTCAACCAATTGGAACTGGCCAGCATTCTATCGTCACCGTGTGCAACCCATTAAAACGGATCCACTACGAGACCGTTGCGGAAAAGGTATAGGTAAAAAGTCCTATTAACGATCAAGCCTCCACCTGATTGCCCCGAAGCGCAGTCTGGAGTATGCTCACGGTGAGTTTATTGTCACTATTCGTCCTGGCCTGTAAGGAGACCATCATGCTTCTTTATCCGATTTGGTTGGTGTTGGCCGCTGTCTTCTTCGCATTTGCCTTTCAGCATTGGCGCCTATCGCAGCGAGCGGTTCGGACCTTTCGATTGCGGGATGGAGACATCAGCGGTGAAACCGGCGAGCAGTTGAAGGCTTTCGTCGAAGACTGGAACAAATACCTGGAAAGTGTCAATTCGACTTATCGGGACACCCATCGGGTGGCCATGGCGGGCTATGCCGTCGCCGGCGCATTGGCGGTGGTGTCCATGTTTTTGAGCCTAACCTTCTAGAGATAGTAGGCTGCATCCATTCATGGGACGAGCCGGCTCAGGCCGGCTCGTTTGGATTTATGAGTTTGCGGATGTGTTCTAAAAAGTGGCCACCATGCTCAGAATGAAGGAGAGGATCACCAGCACAGCGATGCCGATGAAGACCATCTGTGAAAAGCTCATCCTACGGCGGCGTTTATCCTTGTTCTTGTTGCTCATGGGTACTGCACCTCCTTAGACATCTCAATCGTAACACGGCGCCGGCCAGTTGGCGACCGGCTGCAGGCGGTCTATACTTCAGCGGGATCCGTTTGAAATGGAAGGAGTATCTGATGCAGAGTGGATTGCTGCCGATCTTGGAGATTCTGGGTTATGTGCTGCGGGTGCTGGGCTCGCTGGTCTTCGGCCTGGCCGCCGGCTGGTTGGCGATCCGCACGCTCACGTGGCAGCGGGAGAGCTGGCAGGTGGTGGTAGCCGTTTTCCTGGGTCTGCTGGCCAGCTTTGTTCTCGTTGGTAATTGGGTGCCCGGCGGCGGCACGCTGGGTGCCTATGGCCTGGGACTGGGCGCCGGTTTGTTGATTTGGGGGCTGGCCGCGGAGAAAGAGGAAGGCTGACCCGAACGGACCGGTACTTAAGCCCATCCATCTGATCTACTTGCTCCGCAAGACGTTTGCACCCGGGCCGCACAGGCCCGGGTACTTTTTAAGGCTGGCGTCGGGGGTTCGTCGGGTGGGTTGGATTGCGTTTATGATGACGTGGGTATATGCTTTGGGGGTGATCGAAAGTAGAGAAGGCCCAACTTCACGAAGGTGACCTGCCGGAGGGCGCTTTCGTTGTCCTGCTCGACAACCTACACCCATCGCAACCGAGCACAGCACTCACGTGGATGCTGAGCTACAGCGCGCGTCATTGACGGCGCTTCTTTGGTTCCCTAGCGATACAGGAGATTGAGAGTCATGGTCCTAGGAAGAAAACTTTCCACTGTAGTGACCCTTATGGCGGTCACGGCTCTGGTGCTGACTGCAGTTCCGCTAGCCGCGCCACCGGCTCACGCCGACGGGCACACCCCCATCTATGAAATCCAGGGCGCGGGGCATATTTCGCCCCATTTGGGACAACTCGTCACAACAAAGGGAGTGGTTACGACGGTAGCATTCAATGGCTACTACGTTCAGGATCCAACGGGGGATGGGGACCCGGCGACGTCCGATGGGATGTTTGTTTTCAAGTTCGGCAGCAAGCCAGCCGTGGGTGATCTGGTTGAATTGACCGGTACCGTGGAAGAGCATATCCCGGGTGGTGCAGGCACCGGAAATCTCTCGATCACACAGATGGCGTTTCCCACGATAAGCGTCCTTTCCAGCGGAAACGCACTCCCAGATCCCGAAGTGATCGGCACGAGCGGCCGCATCCCGCCCGCTGTGGACGTGATTAGTGACGATGAGCTGCCCGTCAACCTGCAGCTGGAGGCTGACGATGCCGCCAACACGTTCGATCCAAACGAGGACGGGATCGATTTCTACGAGAGCTTGGAGGGGATGCTGGTCACGGTGGAGAGCCCGGTGGCCGTGTCGGCAACGCGCACATTCGGGCGCTTCAGCAGCGAGATGTTCGTGCTGCCCAACAATGGTTCAGACGCGATCATCGAACCGGATGACGCTCGCACTGCCCGCGGCGGCATCAACCTGCAGCCGCACCCGGACAATCGTGGTGATCAGAACCCGGAACGGGTCCAACTCCAGTTTGACGCTTCGATCGGTCAAGTAGGGACCCTGTACCCGGCCGAAGCGCCCGTAATCACGGTCGGCGACACGCTGGCCGACGTTACAGGCGTGGTGGGCTACAGCTTCGGCAACTTCGAGGTCAACGTGACCCAGGAAGTCGTGATCACCCCCGGCGGGCTGGCCGAAGAATCCAGCTCTTTGGTCGGCACCAACAAACTCGTGACCGTCGCCAGCTACAACGTGCTCAACCTGAGTCCCCTGGCGCTGGACGACGACCAGAGAGCGACCCTGGCTTCCCATATCGTGGACAACTTGGGCAGCCCGGATGTCGTCGCGCTGCAGGAGATTCAGGACAATAACGGTGATGTGAGCGATTATCCTGACTTCGATGAAGATGATCCCGACAATCCCGGCAATGACGGGACGACGGCCGCTGACCAGACCCTGCAGGCGTTGGTCGATGCCATTGCTGCGGCTGGGGGGCCGACATACGCGTTCTTTGATGTCGCTCCCGAAGATGGAACCTCGGGCGGAATACCGGGCGGCAACCTTCGCAACGCGTTCCTCTATAACCCCGACCGGGTCGAGCTTGAGGACTTCGTGTCCTTGACGCCGGACGTCCTGGCCGAGATGGGCGTGAGCAACCCGGACGCCTTCGACGGGACGCGTGACCCGTTGGTCGGCACCTTCAAGTTCCGCGGCAAAGAGTTCACCGTTGTCAATAATCACCTGAGCTCGCGCTTCGGCTCGACCCCGGTCTTCGGAGCGATCCAACCCTTTGTCCAGGCGGGGGAGTCCGACCGCGAGGCCCAAGTTGGCGCGCTGAACGAGGCAGTCGACTTGCTGCTCGATGAGGGCCGAGGCAATCAGCAGCACGCGAGCAAGGCCGCTCGGGTCATGGTGGTCGGCGATCTGAACACGTTCGAGTTCACGAATGATCTGACCTCGATACTGCCCGGTCCGGAAGAGGTCTTGAACAACTTGGTCGACACCTTGACCGATGACAACGTCTATACCTTCAACTTCGAAGGCAACTCCCAGGTGCTGGACCACTTCTTCGTGACCGACAACCTGCTGGACGGCGCGGAATTCGACATCGTGCACGTCAACGTCGATTTCCCTCGAGTGGACGACACGGTCGGTAGCGACCATGAGCCGCTCTTGGCCCGTTTCGACCTGCATCGCTGAGCGGCGCTCAGTGTGAAGCTTCCGGGAAGCCCGGCCGGGCTTCCCGGAAGCTCCGCGGGTTGATCTACACTGAGATACTGATGAGCGGGGCAGGGTAAAAAAACACCGGTAAAGGAGCAGACGTTCCCCACTGGCGCCTGCTCCTTGCTCTACTCGGATCCCGGACCTTGAGGAGGTGATCTAGGAAGAATTAATAAATCAAAACCACGGATCGATAAGCTCACTGACAAATCTTTGGAGGGAGAGAATCATTCATGAAACGGGTCATCATTATATTGGCCGCCTTTGCGCTTGTGGGCGCGCTCTTCGGCGCCCCAAGCACCGCAACTGCGAGTCAGGGGAGCCAGTCGTATCTGATCCTGGCGCGTGGTAACGCGCTACCGAACGGACTCTCGAGGGCAGTCGCCCGCGCCGGTGGTGAGGTAACCGCCACGATGCCTGAAATCGGATTGGCTGTTGCCGAATCGGGTTCGGCCAGCTTTGCCGATGCCCTTAGCCGCAACGGCCAGGTGCGCTCGGTTGTACCCAACGTCGAGCTGCAGTGGGTTGACCCGGTGGAGGTCCACGCAGGACCTGAAGCCGGCAATCCTCCGGCGAGCGGCGAAGACGACCTCTTGTTTGATCTGCAGTGGGGCCACGACGCGGTGGATGCACCGGAAGCCTGGGAAGAAGGCTTGCGTGGATCCGGTGCCAGCGTGGCGGTGCTGGACACCGGATTTGATTTAGAGCACCCGGACCTAGCGCCGAACATCAACTTCGCTCTCAGCAAGGACTTCACCGGCGAGGGGTTGCAGTACACGCTTGGGGATGTGTTTAGCCACGGAACGCACACAGCCGGAACCGTTGCCGCCGCCGACAACGCCATCGGCACCATCGGCGTCGCACCGGAGGCGGAGCTCATCTTGGTGAAAGTTCTCGGAGATGAAGGCAGCGGGACCTTTGCCGACGTGATCGCAGGTATCGTGTACGCCGCCAACTCGGACGCCGATGTGATCAGCATGAGTCTCGGCGCCCGGCTGGATCAATCCGGGTTCGTCGATACCGAAGGCAACTTCGTGTCGGCCCAGGAGGTGGCTGAGCTGCGGACCGCCATCGGCCGGGCTACATCCTACGCCCACCGGCAGGGATCGACTGTGATCGCTTCCGCCGGCAACGACGCCGAGGACTACGACCACGCCGGTCCGATCTTGCACCTGCCCTCGGACGCGCCGCACGTAATCTCGATTGCTGCGACGGGTCCCGAGGGATGGGCGCTGGATCCCGACACAGACCTGGACACGCCCGCCTTCTACACCAACTACGGACAGTCGGTGATTGACTTTGCCGCTCCCGGTGGTGACGTGGACTTCGACCTACTCGAGAGTGGCGATATCTGCACAGTCGGCGTGGTTACGGTGGACTGCTATGTGTTCGACTTGGTCTTCAGCACGGGCAACGGCGGCTGGTACTGGGCGGCCGGCACGAGTATGTCGGCTCCGCACGCGGCCGGCGTCGCTGCGCTGGTGATCGGCGACAACGGCGGCAGCATGCAGCCCGCGCAAGTGGAAGCTGCCCTGCGCCAGCTCGCCGATGACCTCGGCAAGCCCGGCAAGGACGACTTCTACGGGCTCGGCCGCATTGACGCGACCAACTCCGGCGAGTAATCTGTCGACCAACCTGAACGAGAACCTTCCGGGAAGCCGCAAGGCTTCCCGGAAGGTGACGCGAAAGGGGCAGCCAGCGCGCATCGGTAGCAAGCTGGCAGTAAAAGGGGGCCATGTCCAGCGCAACTCGCTCCGCCGCGTTCTGCTAGATTAAGGCTATTTGGGAAAGGAGGGCGTCTTAGTTCTCGTGCTGTAACTTGTATTGGCTTCGATCCTTTACGCAATGTCTGCGTAAAGCAAAAGGAGATGACATGAAACGCAAAAGTATGGCTGTCACGATCGCTCTGATCGCGGCACTGGTCGTTGTTTTGCCGGCGGCCGCCGTTCAGTTCGGACAGCCAGATGGGGATGGACACCCACAAGTCGGCCTGCTGGTTTTCGATGTCGATGGCGGTCCGGCGTACCGATGTAGCGGCACCATGATCGCTCCCCGCGTGTTGTTGACGGCTGGGCACTGCACATTTGATGACGATACAGTTGGGACCGGATCCAATGTCACGGGTGGGCGAGTCTGGTTTGAGCCGGACGTAGGTGCCGGGTTCCCGGCCAATGGCTATCCTTCCGGAGGCGGAACAAGCATCGCCTTCGAATCTTGGCACACGCATCCAAATTACGACAATAACGCGTTCTTCCTGCACGACGTGGGCGTCGTGATTCTGGCTGAGGACGGGCCCGGCCCCTATGCATCTGTTGCGGATGTTGGTTTGCTGGATGACCTTTCAACCCGCAGAGGGCAGCAGGATCAGAGCTTTACGGTTGTGGGCTACGGCCTGCAGAGCGTAGTGCCCGAACTTCAAGCTGACCTCGTGCGCCATCTCGGCGAAGTCAGTCTGATTGACGTGAACGGTGTGTTCGGCATCCCGAAGGGGACTTCGGCCTCCTTCACCAACAACCCCGGCAAGGGCAACGGCGAAGGCGGCACCTGCTTCGGCGACTCAGGCGGCCCGGTCTTCCACGGCGATAGCTTGACCATCGCTGCGATCACTTCGTTCGGCGTCAATGCCAACTGCGCCGGCACCGGCGGCGGCTACCGCGTCGATACGGCCGACGACCAGGCGTTCATCAACTCGTTCCTTCCCTAAATACATCGCGGAATTCGAGAACGAGAGGAGCCCGCCACCAGGCGGGCTCTTTCTCTTCTAGCTCGGAAGCCTGCCGGCCCAGTCTGGCAGCTCTTATCCGCCTTTTGGGTCCAGAGGCTCTCCATACGGGATGAGCCGGTCCGGGTCTTCGCCTTCGTTGCACAAGACGAAGCGCCCGCGCTCGTCCGTGTGGTACGGGTACGTTTGGCCCTCGGCCTCCAGCACGACGCGGTAGCCGGGCGTGACGACCTGGACGTACATCATCCCCGGCCGGGGACACCCCAGGCTGGCGTCGGACCAGATCATCTCCTCTACATCTATCACCTCCACGGCCGAGGACGGAATCTCCAGCCGGGCCGCCAGGTCGGCGACGACCTTGTCGACGATCAAATCCCTCATTGGCGGGATGTGCTGTGGCGGAGGGGTCTCCATCGGTCTGGCCGTCGGCGAGGCAGAAGGCTGCGGGTCGGCGGCGGGGGTCGCGGAAGCTTGGTCCGTGGGCGTCGGTTCGCTAAGCCCGGCCGGCGCGCAGGCGTTAACAAGCATCACCAGAAGCAGCAGCAGGGGCAAGTAACGTGCTTGGGTCAGGTGTCTCATGTTTTTCATTCTATCCTGTGGACGTGATCCGCCGGCAAAAAGTTCCCGATGGAAGCGGGAAAAGCTTATTCAATTCCATATTGGCCCGGGATGTTGGCTGAGCGAAGCATCAAAAAAATCAGCTCACAGGGAACGGCTCTGCCATCCTGGTTTCAAATGCGCTGGATAACATCAGGAGGACCTTAATCCACCAGGGAAAAGGTTTATCAACCACATACTCGCATCTCAGATTTGAAATCAAAGCGGCGCGCTAACCTTCAAAAGCAGAATCTATAAAGAAGAGTACTTTGGTGGGATTTGCGTTAGCAGAATTCCGAATCTATACTGTTGGAGGAGTTCAGACCATCGAGCTGCCGGAGGCAATCCCCACTTCAATTCCCCATCCTCCAGAGAAGCCCGCCGATCAACTTAACGGTGCGGCAACAAGCCCAGCTTCGCTGGGTGGCTATTGACTCAACTGGGAGGGAGAAGTCATGTTCAAGAAGTTGTTTTATCTGACGGCCTTATCAGCGCTGCTGGTCGGGCTGCTTGGCGCCGGCACTGCTGGCGTCAGCGCACAAGGCGAATCCGGCTTCCGGGCGCTTTCCGGCGAGGCAGCGGGTGCCTTCAACCTGCCGGGCGACGTCGAGCTGGTGACCAGCTTTGATTTGCCGGCATACGGCCTGACATACGAACGCTATCAACAAGTGTACGGTCAGGCTGATGCCCTGGTGCTCGGCGGGCAGATCACGCTCTACAGCCGCGGCGATGCCGTGGTGTCAGTGATTGGAGCTCATTACCCTGCCATCAGCGCCAGCAACCAGATCAACCTGACGGCGGCGCAAGCCCGCCAGCGGGCAGTCAATGACGTCGGCCAGGCCGGCGAGCGCATTGTCGACCTGATGATCAACCCCGACAGCGGACGTTACTTCTATCGGGTTGAAACTCAACGGGCTGACGAGCGTTGGTTCCACTGGATCGACGCTGGCGACGGTGCCATCCTGAACAAGATCGACGCCCTTATGCACGAATGTGGCGTGGATGAGACAGGCTGTGGTTTCGGCGTGCAGTGGTCTGAGGATACGACCGATGTCAAGGACATGACCGGTCTGACTACCTTCGACGGATCCGAATACCTGCTGCAGTCCAGCGATGAACGCCAAGAAACGCACGACCAGGGCTCGACCAACCGTCCCTTCCTGGGTCCGATCGCGACCGACTCAGATGACGCGTGGATCCTCGAGGGCAACGAGTCACCGGCCCAGCAGGCGCTGGTGGACGCCCACTACTACGCCAACGTCACCGATGATTACTTCCTGGATGTACATGGCTATGACTGGGTAGCCGAGGCCATCGCCGCCGGCGCTAACGATCGCATGGAGGTCCACGCCCATTACAGCGTGGATTACAACAACGCGTTCTGGAACGGCGAGTACATCGCGCTCGGCGACGGTGACCAGGAGACGTTCGAAGAGCTGACAGCCCTGGACGTGGTCGGCCATGAGCTGACCCACGGCACAACCGACTTCACCTCGGACCTGATCTATGAGGACGAGCCGGGCGCGCTCAATGAATCCTTCTCGGACATGATGGGTACCGCCATGGAGTACTGGGCGGAGGCCGAGGGCCGAGAACCCGCGACGACATTGGAGCCGGATTGGTGGATCGGTGAGGACTTCGACCTGCGGGACGACGAAGTGCCTGGCTTCCGCAACATGGAAGATCCCGAAGAGGAGACCTGGAGCAACGGGGCTTATCCGGATCATTACACCGAGCTGTACACGGGCTCCGATGACAACGGCGGCGTGCACATCAACAGCAGCATCCCCAACCACGCCTTCTATCTGCTGGCGGAGGGTGGTCTGAACGCCAGCTGCGCCTCCAAGAGCGACCACAATTCGGAGCACTGCGACGACAGCGAGGACACCCAGGACAACGATCTGAATGTGACGGCCATTGGCCTGGCCGACGCCGAGGCGATCATGTTCCTCGGTTTCACGGCGCTCAACTCCAGCGCGCAGATGTGCGACGCGCGCCTGGGCACGGAGGCGGTGGCAGCCTCCCTGTTCGAGGAGGGCTCGCAGCAGGAGACCTCGACGAGCGAAGCCTGGATCGCGGTCGGTCTGACCGATCAGGCGTGCGGCCTGGAAGACACGGACAGCCCGCCCAGTGTGACGGTCACCAACCCCAGCGACGGCGACACGGTCTCTGGGACCGTCACGATTACGGCGGACGCCACTGATGATGATGCCGTCACCCAGGTCGAGTTCTTCGTCGACGGCGGCAGCATCAGTGTGGACAGCGAAGGCTCCGACGGCTGGTCGGCCAGTTGGGACACCACGGACTATAGCGACGGCTCGCATACCGTCTCGGCGACTGCCACCGATACGGCTGGCCAAACCGCGACGGACAGCGTATCCGTGACGGTGGACAACGTAGACGATCCGCCGACAGTGACCATCACCAACCCTGAGGACGGATCCACTGTATCCGGAACGGTCGAAGTGACCGCCGACGCCAGCGACGACGACGCGGTGACACAGGTCGAGTTCTTCGTCGACGACGGAAGCATCGGCACTGACAGCGATGGATCTGACGGCTGGACGGTCAACTGGGACACGACGGCTTACGCCGACGGTTCTCACACGGTCGAAGCCGTGGCGACGGACACCGCCGGCCAAACGGCCAGCGACAGCGTCAGCGTGACGGTGGATAACACAGCGGATGGTATCTCGCTGTCTGCCACCGGCTACAAGGAGCGTGGCCTGCAGAAGGCCGATCTGGAATGGAGCGGGGCGACCTCCACCGATGTTGATGTCTATCGTGATGGCGCTTTGATCGCCACCACCGAAAATGATGGCTTCTACACGGACAACATCGATCAGCGCGGCTCCGGCTCTTACACTTATCAAGTCTGTGAAGTCGGTACCTCAACTTGCTCGAACGAAGCAACGGTTGATTTCTAACCGCTGAGCAGGGCAAGGATCGACAACAGGGGGCTGTCCCAAAAGGGGCAGCCCCGATTCGCGTAAATGGCGGAAATCACTATACTGGCCGGCATGAAAAAGAAAACAAACCATCATGTCGTCTTCAAGCCCTACGCCATGGGCCAGCTGCAGTTTCCCAGCGACCTTGAAGAGTTCATTCCCGAAAAACACCTGGTGCGGGTAGTGCATGAGACCATCGAGCGGATGGAATTAACCCCACTTCTGCGCCAGTACAAGGGCGGCGGCACGAGCAGCTACCATCCCAAGATGATGCTCAAAATCCTGATCTACGCCTATGCCCAGCGGATCTATTCCTCTCGCCAGATCGCCAAGGCGTTGCGAGAGAACGTGCACTTCATGTGGCTGAGCGCCCACAACCGCCCCGACTTCCGTACCATCAACCGCTTCCGGGGAGAGATCATGAAGGAGGTAGTGGAGGAGGTCTTCGGCTCGGTGTTGGACCTCCTCATCGAGGAGGGCTACCTCAAGTTGGATCACTACTTCCTGGACGGCACCAAGATCGAAGCCAACGCCAATCGATACAGCTTCGTCTGGGCCAAGAGCACCCGCCGCTACAAAGAACAATTGCAAACGAAGGTGCGGGATCTGCTGGAGGAGATTGACCGGGTCAACAAAGAAGAAGATGAAGATTATGGCGACCGGGATCTGGAAGAGCTGGGCGGCGACGAGCCGATTGACAGTGAGAAGCTGGAAAAGACCGTCGAGAAAATCAACGAACGGCTGCAACGGCACGCCGGCGCCGGCGACAAGACCCTGAAGCGAGCGGTGCGGAAGATCGAGAAGGACTTCCTGCCCCGCCTGCGCAAGTATGAAGCCCAGGAAGCGATCTTAGGAGATCGAGGCAGCTATTCCAAAACGGACGAGGACGCCACCTTCATGCGCATGAAGGAAGACCATATGGGCAACGGCCAGCTCAAGCCTGCCTATAATCTGCAGCTTGGCACTGAGAACCAGTTTGTGGTGGGCTACAGTCTGCACCCCCGGCCGGGAGACCCCGGCTGCATGGTCCCTCATATGGATCAACTGAAGCAGCGGTTGGGGCGATTGCCCAAGTCGCTCGTGGCCGATGCGGCCTATGGCAGTGAGGAGAACTACACCTATCTTGAACAGGAGGAGGTGAAGGCTTACGTCAAGTACAGCACCTTTGACCAGGAGCAAAGGAAGGTTCGACGAAGGCGAAAGCGTCTTTACAAGCAGCCGGACTTCCACTATGACGAGAGCCGGGATGCGTTCCTCTGCCCTGAGGAGCGTTGGCTTGTGTTCCAGAACACCCGCCGGATCCGCAGTGAAAACGGCTTTCTCAGCGAGCGCCGCATTTACCAGTGCGAAAGCTGTGCTGGCTGCAGCCAGAAAGGGGCCTGTACCCGGGCCAAAGGTGACCGCCAGCTCCATGTCAGCTGGGAGCTGAACCGGCTGCAAGAGCAGGCCGCAGATCGATTGTGTTCTGAAGAAGGTCAGGCACTGCGCAGCCAGCGGCCAGTTGAGGCTGAAAGCGTCTTTGGCCGCTGGAAACACAACTGGGCTTTCCGGCGTTTCCTGCTCCGAGGCCAAGACAAAGTGAAAACCGAGATTGGATTGCTAGCTATCGCCCACGATCTCACCAAGATGGCGCGGATGGTATAGCGCCTACTTCCTTTTTTTTCTTGAATTCCAGGATATTTGTGCTTGCAGTGGAAAAAAAGGGCTGTCTCAGTTAGTTTTGAGACAGCCCCTATAAGCTCGCTGGATCTTCCTCTGGCTAAAAGACGAACTTTCCATCCTTATAAAACAATTCCCCATCCACCCGGATTTCGGAGTCTTTTTTCAGATCGCAAATCATATCCCAGTGGATCGCGCTCTTGTTCGTGCTCCCTGTTTCGGGGTAGCCGGCTCCGACCGCCATATGGAAGCTGCCGCCTATCTTCTCATCAAACAGGATGTTGCCGGTGAAGCGGTCGATGCCAAAGTTCGTCCCGATGGCAAATTCACCTAAATACCGGGAGCCTTGATCCGTGTCGAGGATCGTTTGCAGAAACTCCTCGTCCTTCGCCGCCGTCGCTTTCACTACACGACCATGCTCGAAAGTGAGTTCCACGCCGGAGACAATACGCCCTTGATAAACAGCGGGATAGGTAAACTTGACCCAGCCGCTGGCGGAATCCTCCACCGGCCCTGTGTAGATCTCGCCGTCCGGCATGTTGTTATGGCCGCAGGCATTGAGGAAAACACGATCCTTCACGGAGAGGCTGATATCGCAATTGGGCCCGATAACCTTCACCTGGTCCGCGCTCTCCAGTGCCTCAACAGCCTTCCTCTGCTTCCGTTCAACTTTCTCCCAGTAGGCGACCGGATCTCCATCATCAACGTGGTTGGCCTGGAAGACAAAATCCTCAAACTCCGCCAAGCTCATATCCGCGCCTTGCGCGTAGGCCTCGGTGGGAAACAGTGTCGTCACCCAGCGGAAATCGCCTTTTCGGCCTCGCTCAAATTGAGTTTCCAGAATTTTGCCAGTGGCTTCGGAGCGCTGGCGGATCTTCGCGGGCGGGATCGAAGAGAGAACTTTTGTGTTCTGCTGGGAATGGATGCGGATTCGGCTTTCAAATTCCTGATACGCCATCTGCAAAAAAGTGGGCTTGTATTTCAGCTGCTCCTCGGAGGCATGCTTCATGAAGGTGGAATCCAGTCCGGTGTAGGATGTCATGCCTTCCAGGCTGAGAAGCAGATGCGGGTGGCCACCCGCCTCCAGAATCTCACGAAAAAGCTCGCGGATCAGGGGCTCTGCCGGTGGCTCGGCTTCAATAAGCACCCGATCGCCCGATTCAATCGCGGCACTGTATTCGACCAGCAAGCTTGCCATGCGCCGGATGCGGGGGTCAGTCATTCACTCTCCTTGTCTTTTACGCTGCTTGATTACCCCCTATCCCCTGATGAAACAGGATTAGCCCAAATTCTCTGGGAACAGACCGATTGACTATAGATCCCGCACAGGATCATTGGGATGTGTTGAGTTCCACATCTGACCGAGACGGCGAAGGCTGGCACCGATATTCTCCCGTCGATCGATCCCCGCGCGGTAAGCCTCCGGCTCGCTCATCCTCGCCACCAGCGATTCATCGGCCTGCAAGGCGGCTCGAATGGTGCCGTCGAGATCAATGGTTGGCCGAACCTGCCCGACACCCGGCAGCGTCACCGGCCGGCCGCGGATCAAGTACCAGTAGAGCAACTCAGAAACCTCGTTGAACACCGCCTCGACGGTCGCCGCTTCCAGATCAGAATTCTCTACGATATGGGCGACTGCGTCCTCCGCCGATACGGGCTCCTCCAAATCCAACTCAGGCTTGTACTGTTTGATCACATCTTGAACTGTAGCCATATCCCCTCTCCTGCTCCTTCCATTTTCTTGGCTTTTCTCACCAGAAGAATGATATCATCCCGATCAGCCGACTTCCTTCCGCCCCTCTTCGTTCATTTGTTGGGCCGCCCGCCGGCCGATCTCGACGGCGAAGTTCGTTCCACGATCCCACGGATAAACCTGGCTCATGCTGGCAAGCCAGAGGCCTTCGATTGGCGTCTTTAAATCCGGGATGCTCTGCGAATGGTCCACTGGCGGCACCGGCTGGGCGTAACGCGTCCGGAAGAGCCAGTGATCACGTATCCAATCTTGTTCGAAATCATCATTAAATTGCTTCAGCGAATCGACGAAGATTTCCAGAAGCTCCGCCTCTGTCATTTCAAAGTAATCATGATCGGGCACAAGGTAATCACCGCAGTACACCAGATGGTCACCTCCAAAGAACTGAGGTGAAAGATAGTTTGTGTGCTCGACCAAGGCTAAGAATGGAAAACCAGCCTCCTTAGGCAAATTATGCCAGTAGATCCCACTCTCGGAAAGTTGATGTTTCAAGGCCAAGATGAGCACAACCGCTCCCATGGACTTAAGCGATAGCAGTCTCCCCAGGTAAGCCTCAGGAAGGCTGGGCGTCATCCTGGCCAATAGCGCGGGCGAGGTAGTGACGAGACATTGGTCCACCTGATATTCCTGCTCCTGGACGACGAGCCTGAGCCCGCCCTGTGCCCGCGGCTCAATGTGGGAAACAGGACTGCGGAGGTGGATTTCCACCCCCATTTCCTGGAGGACCCTGGTGAAATCATCGATGAAGGCCTGAAAGCCACCCTCAAAGGTGCCCAAACGGGGGGTTCGGGCCTTGACCCGCGCCCAGAACCAGGCCATATTGACATCCCGATAATAGGGGCCGAACTTGCCTTGCAGCAGCGGCTTCCACAGAGTTTGATATGCCTCTTCGCCCATGTACCTGGAAAGCCATTCGTGAGCCGTCACCTTTTCCAGCGGCTGCCAGCGCGGCGTCAGGGTAAGGT
>JBKHKF010000148.1:0-6677 GCA_046537745.1 Anaerolineales bacterium
GAGCACAAGACCGCCGAAGCCGTGGAGCAGTACAATCGAATTCGAGAGGAATGGGATGTGGTGGCGGCACTTCATCTAACCTGCTGAGGGCAAAAAAGAATAGAATTTGATATACGGATGCCCGGCATAGGCCGGGCTCCTTCGTTGAAGTATTTGGATGGCGCAGGCTCTTCGTGAGGCTAGTGACCGCCGCAGGCGCAGGCACCGCCGCAGGCGCAGGGGGAAGGGCTGGCAGAGAGATCGGGCGAATCATTGCCGATGTTCGGGGTGGCGATGGCGGATAGCGCCCGTGCGGTCTCCCCGCTGCCGCAGCTGGGACAATCAATTGTCTCGTCAGCCTGGGCCATCGGACGCAGCTGATCGAAGGTGCTGTTGCAACTCGTGCAGGTGTATTCGTAAAGCGGCATGATTCACCTCGTTCACACAATCAAAATACTTATCCGAGTTTGAGCTATAAGACTATTGATCTCACTGTCGCTGAGTCTACCATCAGATCCATCATAGGCTCAGAATCCGCTCGACGCTGAGCCTGGCAGGATTTGGTATGAACGTTCAGTTCGGTCGGCGGATCTGGAATTGGTCGAAATCGCGGGCGACAACGACCTCGGGAAAGACCTCGGCGGCCTCTTGGTACACTTGCCGCTCCCGGTAGCGCCGTGAAATGTGGGTGAGGAAGAGCTGCCCGACCTCAGCTTGGCGAGCCAGCGTGGCGGCCTGGAGGGCGGTCAAATGGCCGAACTTATCGGCCAGGTCGCGTTCATATTCGAGGTAGGTGGCCTCGATGACCAAACCGTCGGCACCCTGCACGACCTCGAAGATGTCCTCGGTTCTGCCGCAATCGCCAACGTGCACCAGGCGGGCGCCGGGGCGCTCTTCGCCGAGCACCTGTTCCGGCTCAATCTGGGTGCCATTCTCCAGTGTGACGCTCTTGCCTTGGACGAGCTGTTTGCGCACAGGGCCCGCGGGGATGCCCAAGGCCTCGGCCTTCTCGGGCAGGAACGGGCGGCGTGGCGCTTCCTCAAAAGCGTAGCCAAAGACGTCCGGGCCTCGATGGTCCACCGGGAAGGCCGTAATACGCAGGCCCTCCTCCTCGATGATTACCCCGGGATCCACCGGGATTAAATCAATTTTAATGGGGGGTTGGTGGCCGCGCAGCACCACGCCAAAAACAAGATCGCGCACGCGCTCCAGAGCCCAGCGCCCGCCCCATACCTCCAAATGCTCAATGGCTTCCCAGCGGGAGAAGGTGGAGAGCAGCCCCCCGAGGCCCAGGATGTGGTCCAGGTGGCCGTGGGTGATCAGGATACGGGTAAGCCGGCGGAAGCCGACTCCCGATCGCAGGATCTGCCGCTGCGTTCCTTCGCCGCAATCGATCAGGAACCGATGATCCCGGAAGCTGACGATTTGGGAGGACAGCCCGCGGTGGACGGAGGGAGCGGAAGCTGATGTACCAAGAAATGTGAGTTCAAACAATCAAAATCTCGTTGTGGCTAAGTCGAGGCAAATGTAGGTCCGTAAGCAGGCCCAATTGTTAATTGTACCTTAATGGTGATGGCTAAAGACTCTGGGGGGATTTGGTCAGCGAGGCCAGGGAAGCGGCCAAAGCGGCGGCAGCCAGGATGGCCGGGGCCAACGCCGGTCGTTGCCAGGCGAAGGCCAGCGCCCACAGGGCGGCCAGCGCCATGCTGACTGCGAAATAACGCTGACCGAAGGTGGGATTCCACAGCTGAACGGGCGTCCAGCCGGGTTGGCGGGCGCCGAGATAGGCGATACCCGCTCCAGCCAACACCAGCATAAGTGAGAGTGCCAGCGGCCAGGCATCGAAGCCCAGCACCAAAATCGTGGAAGGAAGCAGGATCAGCCCGCCGTGCAGTATGGCCAGCCAGTGATGGAGTGGCCGGTCGCGCCGGCTCACCTTACGCAGGAGTAGCCCGAATGTCCCGGCAAATCCGAGATAAATAGCGGTGATACCAAGCCAAAGAGTCAATTGAAGAAAAATCATCTGCACCTCGACGTACGTTGTGACTACGCCTTTATGGGTGCAAATTGTGTGCCGGAATCAAGCGGTTCGGGCGATCGCAGTCAGCGCGAGCACCAGGAGAGAGAGGAAGGTGTTCACCCAGGTCAAACGATGGAAGGCGCGCAGCGGGTCCTCTTGTTCGCGAACTCCCTTCTTTTCGAGGAGCAGCGAGATTTCAAGCCTGGGGCCCAACCACCAGGTTTGGTAGGCGGCCACCAGCACCATGCCCAGGATGGCGATGTGTTTGATCAGGATGGCCTGAGACCATGTGTTGGTGAACTGTACAAATCCGAGGTAATTGGGGTTGGCCGTCATTTGCATCAAACCGGTGCCCACCAGCACCGACAGGCAGATCCAGGCCAACGGCTGAAATCGCCTGCGCATACGATAGAGCAGTGGTGGGATCGATTCGACCGGCAGTGCTCCTGCCAGCACGGGCTGCAGCACCAATGATTGAAAAAGCAAGCCGCCGACCCACAGCACGGTGGCTGCCATGTGGAGCCAGTAGGCGACGGTCAGCGCCCATATCGGCATTTATTCGCCGTCGCCGTTACCGTTTCCATTGCCATCACCATCCCGCGTCGGTGTTGGCGTTGGCGTTTCACCGCCGGGTGTCGGCGTGTTATCGGGTGGTTGCGGTCGTGGGGCGGGAGCCGTGGCCGTTCGGCAGTCGTTGCGCACCTTGGTCGCGGTTGGATATACAGTAGCGTTATCCCAGGCTGATAACGATTCGTCGTACATCTCTTCGGCTGCGCAGGGATCGTCCGATTCATCCAGCAAATTGGCATAATTCTGGGCGGAAACGGCGTACTTAATGTAGGCGTCGTTCCGGAGGTAGGGGGCTACCAGGTAAACTTGGGCGAAGTGGGACACCGCCTCCGCCCAGTTGACGCCCATATAGCTGTTGGCCTTCAAATAGAGTTCGGCCCAGCTTTTCCAATTGCTGGCGTCGCGGTCTAGGGGGCCGAAGGTCTGTGCCCGGGCCAGATCGTACATGCCCTCTTCCAGCAGTCCTTCGTCGGCGATCCGGTTTACGCCCCGGTTGCGCAAGGCCTGGTACATCAGCCCGTCCACCTCCACCGCCCGGAAGCCGGCGTCTTTGGCGCGCAGCTCGAGCAGCGTGTTGATGGCCAGGGTCCAATCCTCAGACTGCATGGCCTCTTGGGCTTGAGCGAACATATCCTCGACCGGGGCCAGGTTGGGTGTGGCGGTGGCGGCGGTGGTCGGGCGGGCCGTCGGTTGATTCAGCGCCAGCAAGGCCTCAGCCATCCGTTCGGCCACACCCGGATAGGATGGGTCAATCTCTATGACGTACTCGAAGCGCTGGCGCGCCACTTCGTAACGGCCGGCTTCCAGGTCCTCAACGCCCTGTTGAAATTGTTCTTCAGCCCGCTGCTGTACTTGCTGCTGGCTTACCTGATCCCGCTGGTTAATCCCTGAGTAGTAGCCGGCGGCGGAGGCGAGGGTTAGCGAGATGATGAAGAAAAGCACAAGCCAGCGCAGTCTGGCCCAAAGGCTGCGCTTTTCTTCGCCTTCAGGCTGGGCTGCCGAGGTTGGCTGGGTACTTTCCGGTGTCGGAAAAGTTGTGTTCTGATCAGACATGGTGGCGATTATACCGCGCCGATCCGGCTTCTTGACGCTCTCAAAGAATGGGTGGTAATATGCGACTCCGCCCCTTGAGAAGTTATTTGAAATGAGATTGAGTAGGTGTTATGTACCTGAGCGGTAGCAAGTGGAGCATGCGCAAAAAGCGGAGAAAGCCCTCCAATCCGCTGCGTATTTTGATTCTGCTGCTGCTGATCGGCGGCGCCATCTACCTCGAGCGGGTGATCGTGCCGACGGTGCCCCCTTTGTTCGTCGCAACTGCCACACCAACCCGCAGCCCGGCCTCCATCCTGCTGGAGGCGGAGAGTCTGTACCAGGCGGGCCAGTTGGAACAGGCCGAAGTCGCCTATCAACAGGCCATCGCCGTCTCGCCGGACCAGGTAAATTTCTACCTGGACCTGGCGCATTTGCAGGCGCTGCGTGGGGATCTGGAGGCGGCCGAGACCAGCGCCCGCAACGCGCTGCTGATCTCGCCCTCTTCCGCCCATGGCTCGGCGCTGCTGGCGTGGATCCTGGATTTGCAGGCAAATGACACCACGGATCCGGAGGAGCGATTAGCATTGCTCAATCTGGCTCGGGAGCAGATAGACAAGGCGCTGGCGCAAAACCCCGAGCTGGCCGAGGTGCACGCCTACCATGCAGAGATTTTGATCGACGAATACATCTTCGCCAATGAGGACACTTACGAGCAGGCGCTTGAGGCCGCTCAGCGAGCGGTTTCATTGAATTCAAACTCCTTTGACGCGCATCGGGCGCTAGCTGTAGTCTGGGAGGCTACTGGCAACTACGAAAACGCGCTGGAATCCTATCAGCGGGCCCAGCAGATCAACGGAAACCTATCTTTGATCCATCTCAAGCTGGGGGACATGCATCTGAACCTCGATGACACCGACGCCGCCATTGAGCGCTATGTGCGGGCAAGTTCGCTGGCGCCGAAGGACCCGGGGCCGCTGCGGCGGATTGCGCGGGCGTATTCTCGAGTAGGCCAGTATGCGCGGGCGAGCCAATATGCGGCCGACGCGGTGCGCCTGAGTCCCGGCAACCCGACGTTGCACGGTATTTTAGGGCAGATGCACCGCAGGAACAACGAGCTTGAGCGGGCCGTCGATGAACTGGCCTGGGCCATCCACGGCGGCACCATCCCGGGCCAATGGACCGTTAATGGCCAGGTTTTCGAGTTAACTGATGATACCGTCATCGCCGAGGGGTTGGGCGTCGGCTCGAACGTGGTGGTGGAATGGGAGTCCGGTCCGGAGGGCGGCCAGGTGGCGGTTGAGATCCGGCCCGCCGACCAGAGTACGCCAGCTGACGAAGATCAGGTGACGGTGGGCGTGGTGGAGGACACCCTGCAGGCGGTACAGGTCCAGGGCCTGAGGCTGGACGACGGGGACACCGCCATCGAACTCTATTACACCTACGCGCTGGCGCTGGCAGATACGAACCGTTGCGATCAAGCCGCCGACATCGCCCAGGCGATCCTGCTGGCTGTCCAGGATGACGAGACCGCCCGCTTCAACGCAGAGGAGGCGCTTCGTATCTGCGGCGATTTGGAAGTGACACCGACCCCCGAGGTGACAGCCACGCCGGAGGCCTGATCGGCTCCGAGGCGCGCCCATGCAGCTACGCGGCGAACAGCTACGAATGAGTGGAGAGCGCGGCACCAATCCCTGGCGGATTGGATTCCTGGTGGCGTTGATCGCCATCGGGCTGCTGTTGATCCGGCTTCGGGAAACCGAACAGATCCAGCCGCTGTTCCAGGCCACACCCACCGCCACTCGAACGGCTAACTCTTTCGCCGATGAAGCCGAGACTCAGGTCTCGGCGGGCAATCTGCGCCAGGCAGTAGCTGCCTATCAAAATGCGGTTCAGGTCAACCCGGGGGACGCACAACTCTGGGCTGATCTGGCCCGGGTCCAGACCTATTACAGCGCGCTCCAGTCCAATCAGGATGCCCGGCTCGCTCGTTTGGCTGAAGCCCGTCAGTCCATCGAGCGGGCCGTCGAGCTGGCACCGGAGGAACCCTTTGTCCAGGCGGTGCGGGCGTTGGTTTATGATTGGTCGGCCGGCGAGTATTTCAGCGACAACCCGTCCTTGTTTGATGAATATCTGAAGGAGGCGTCCGAATCTGCCTTGCGAGCGACCGAGCTGGATCCAACCAGCATCACCGTTCGGGCCTTTCAGGCGGAAGTATTGATCGATGAGGGTAAATACATCCAGGCGTACGACCTGGCCGAACAGGCATCCCAGGATGCCGACCAGGCGGGGGCTGGTGTGGATAATGACGCCCGCATTGACGCATATCGAGTCTTCGGATTGGTGCTGGAGAACAACGGCAGCTACCGACAGGCCATCGATGAATATCAGAAAGCCATCGATATCAACCCCAATTTGACCTTCCTTTACCTGCGCATGGGTGCCAATTATCGGCGCCTGGCTGGCGGCGCCGCGGCCAATGACGTGCGGGAGAACCTTATCCAGCAGGCGCTGGACGCCTTCGACCGGGCCGCCAAGATCAATCAACAGAACGGTATTGAGGATCCGATCCCTTACCTGGCCATTGGACGGACCTACTTGCAGGAGGGTGAGTTCTTCGTCTCGGCTCGAAATGTTGAAACAGCTGTTACGTTGGATCCGGGCAACCCGGAGCTCTACGGCTTCCTGGGAATCGTGTATTACAAGGGCCGAAATTATGAGAGCGCGCTGCCCGTGCTGAAGTGCGCCGTCGAAGGTTGTGATGCTCAGGAGACAGGCCAGATGATGTGCGAGGATCTTCAGATCCTGCTGTGCAGCGAGGACCAGGAGATGGCGAGCTACGGCGCGGCCGTGCCTGGTTTGCGGCTTAGCTCGGACAGTCTGGAGTATTACTACACCTACGCCTCGGCTCTGGCATTTCTGGATTATTGCGCTGAAGCAGGCCCCTACTTCGACCAGTTGATGAGCGCCTATGGCAATGACCCGACGGTGGCGGCCATTGTGCAGGAGAACCGGCAGATTTGCACAGACGGCGGCAGTCCGGCGCCGCTGCCCACGAGCACCCCGCAAGAGGCGATGA